>JAYUWY010000253.1:0-7004 GCA_043753285.1 Gemmatimonas sp.
GCCCACCGCATCAAATGGCTGGAAGCGCGCCGCATAGCTTGCCGCGCGCGGCGTGCTGGTGAGCTCCTTCCACTCGGTGTAATCGCCGACGCTGGCAAACGGCTGCGCGTACACTTGTATCGACAGCGCGGGTGACACGGTGTAGTTGAGGCGCGTCGTCACGCCCGCCGTCCACTGGTCGAGCTGGGCAAACGTGACGTGCGAGGTGTCGGAGGTGATGTCGCCAAAGTTCTCAAACCACTGCGAGTCATTGAGACTGCGATTGACGTTGAGACCGAGACTCGCATTGAACGCCGAGCCCAAGCGGAACTGATACCCGGCCTCGAGCCATCCGCCGCGCGATGCCCATTCGTCACCGCGCCAGATGCCACCGAAAACTGTCGGCGTGTACCACACGCGGCGATCACCTTCCCAGCCGCCCCACACTTCGATGGACGCCGCTCGAGTGAACGCCACGCCACCGCGTGCACTGCGGTCGTCGTACGTGCCCGGGAGCTGACCGTTCATTCCAAAGTGAATCCAATTGGTATTCGGAAGCTCTACATGCCAATTGGTGTTCAAGACAAACATCGTGGCCAACCCTTCGGTGCTCCAGGTGTTCAGCGCGTTGAAGTTCAGCTGCGCACGGCGGTACAGTTTCGTCGGCTCATTGAGTGAGAGCGCAAACCAATTGCGCAGCATTTGTTCATCGGCGCGCGGCTGGAAGCCGAGGTCGTTGGACTCGAAGCCCGGCGAGAAACGCTGCAGCATCGTCTGGAAGCGCGTGATGCCTCCGCCAAACTTGGAGATGGTAACCCGTTGCGCATCGCCCACGAGCTGCGTGCGCGTGGGATCATAATCAATTCCATCGTCGCGGCGCTGATACCGGTGCACACCGTCGCGCTGCGTGCGCGCGATAGCATCGGCAGTACCGCGAACGAGACTGCCCGACAGCGACGCGGTAATCTCAAATCGATTGTCCGCAAAACGCTTTCGCATATCGAGGCCACCCGTATACGCTTCGCGGCGCAACAAATCTTCTGAATCGCCGTCAAGCGTGCGATTCACCGCGGTGAACATCGCGCCCACACCACCAGTGCCGCGCGCCAAGTCCTGCAGCAAGCGCACCACCGCGTAGTTCGTCTGCGGTTCAATCGTGCGATCCAGCGAGCCCGTCTCGCGCCCAGTGATCGCGTTGAGTACGCCAATATTCATGCCGTTGGCCAAGCGCCCCGACAACTTCGTGGCGCCGAGCACGCGCGACGACTGCGCGTTGGAGGCATCCGGATAAAAGCCGCCCAATTGCGGCGACCGTCCAATGCGACGCGAGTAGAACAGACCCTGACAGCCTTCGTCAATGTCATTACATGACGTGCGGAACTCAAAAATGCCCGCGCCTTCCAAGAAGAACGGACGACGCTCCTCGAAGAACTGTTCGAATGCAGAGAGGTTGAGTACGGCGGGGTCAGCTTCAACCTGACCGAAGTCAGGATTGAGCGTCGCGTCCACCGTGAGGTTGGACGTCACGCCCCACTTCACGTCGGCACCAATCGACTGTTCCTGCGGATGCTCCCAGCCGCCACCTGCGGCCGGACGCGTAACATTCTTCGTCACGCCATAGGGCATAATCTCCAGACGGCGCGGTCGCGGCAGACCACGAATGCCGGTGATCTCACCGCCTTGCGACACGTAGCCCTGGCGGTCGCGATGATACAGCGGCCACGAGATGCGCTGCCGCGTGCGAGCGACATCGCGCACAGCAAGAAATCCGAACGTGTGCTCGTCGCGATCCGCAAAACGCATCTGACTAAACGGAATGCGGAACTCGGCCACCCAACCCAGCGAATCGATGCTCGCGTGTCCGTCCCACACCGCGTCCCACGTCGGATCCTCAACGGCGTCGTTGTACACGTAGAAGTCGCGCTTCACGCCGGCCGGGTTCAGAATAAACTGATATGCGGTGCGTCGATCGTGATACGAATCGATTACGAGCTTGAGCTGCTCGCTCTCCGTGCGCACATCGCGACGGCTCAGCAGCGAGATGATAGAGTCCGGAGCCGGATCGTACATGCGGCCGAGGATGTAGAGATAGCGATCGTCGTAGAGAATGCGGAGCTCTGTGCGAAACCGTGGCTCGGCGCCCGTGGTCGGTTCGTACTCGCGGAACTGATCGATGACCGGCGCCTCGGCCCACGCCGCGTCGTCCGGGCGACCATCAATAACTGGCGGGCGTGTGGTGCGCGCCGCGCTTCCAATGAGCGAAGTGCTCTGCGCACCGAGCGGAACGCCAATGAGGACCGCGAGCGCGGTCAGGGCGAACAGACGAGTCATTGCCGACGGGGTGAGAGGTCTGGGGTTCGACAGCGCAGTAACCCAAAGGGTTGTACGTCGCCCCAGCGTCCCAGGTGTCAGGCGGCCAGCAGTGCCGACCGCCGAGTGCTCAACCCACCGAGTTTGCCTCGGAGGGAGCCGGATCGGAGTTCTCGGGCTCGGGGGCCTTCGCCGGCGCCGCGTCCTCGGTGCCTACGAGGAGCGTACGCCACAGCGCGTAGCCGGCCAGTGCCAGCAGCAGCCCCTGCCCCAGCAACGTCTCTACGCTCGGATAGATGCCCAGCGCGCCCACATACGGGCCGCCGTCAATCGGCGTGATGGAGAGGACGTTTCCTTCCTGCAACTCGCGCAGGCCCTTACCCATGAAGATGAACGCGAGCGCGTAGAGCATCGTGCTGGTGACGCCGAAGAACTGACGCAGCGGCAAGCGCAGGCCGAATCGCTGAATGCCAAACCAGACGGCGACGAGACACACCGACCCGACAAGGAATCCGAAGATCACGGGCGGGACGACGGCTGAGCCGCGCAGGAACAGCGCCTGATAAAACAGCGCAGTCTCCGCGCCTTCGCGGAACACCGCCAGGAACGCGACGAGCGCGAGCGCCGTGGAACGCTGGGACGTCAGCGCGTCACCCACCTGCTGCTTCAAGAACGACTGCCACTTCCTCACTTCAACCTTCGTGAGCAACCAGTAGCTCACCGAGAAGAGCACGCCCACTGCGACGAGCATCGTCGCGCCTTCGATGACTTCACGGCTCGCGGGTGCATTCGCGAGCAACGTCTTGAGGACCACCGCAAGAGCCGCCGAGGCGAGGAGGCCAGCACCCGCACCGTACCAAATCTCACGCACGCGCGACTGGTTACCCGTGCGCACCAAGAACGCAATCACGGCACCGAGGATGAGAATCGCCTCAAAGCCTTCGCGGATGATGATCAGGAACGATTCAAGGAATGCACCCCACGTCGTCGGCGCGCGCGACGCGAGATCTACCATGTGCGGCAAGCCAGCGGCGATGCGCGAGCGCGCGCCCTGCGCGGCGTCTATATCACCCTTGGCCACTGCGCCCTTGAAGTCAGCGAAGTAGCGCTCGAGCAGCGCGACGAGCCCCGGGTCGCGCGTGCGCACCTGCGATTCCAGCGGTTCGAATGCCACGTACGCGTCAAACGCGAGATCAGCAGCGTGCGCATCCTTGGCGCGCGCGCCCTCGAGCGCCCGGTCGAGAATCGCGAGAACATCAGCAGCAACAACGCTCGGTGTGCGAACCGGCGCGGCAACAACCTGCGGCGTAGCGCGCAGCGCCGCGACAATCGCGTCGGCGTCAGCACCGTGCAGCTTGGCGGCTGCATCGAGTCCAAGCGCGGCGTCGCCTGCGGCAATCGCTGCAACGAGCTGTACGTCGTGCCGCTCAGCGAGCCAATCAAAACGCTGACCCTGCGGCGGTTCCGTGCCATCGCAGCGCACGCAGTGTGTGGCGATGAGTGCGCGACCACGCGACGCCTGCTCTTCAGTGGCGCGCAGGGTCGTCACATACGTGACCACCGCCCAACGCTCAGCCGGTGTGAGATCCGTGAAGCCCGGCATTGCCGTGCCACTGATTCCCACAGACACGACGCGATACATCAGCGCGGGCGTTACGTCAGCGGTGATTGAACGATCGCTGAACGCAGTCGGCGCGGGCTCGAGTCTCGCTGCCGCGAATCCGTCGCCACCACCACTCGCGCCGTGGCACGACGCGCAGCGCTGATCGTAAAGTGACTTACCAGCGGTCAAGCTCACCGCAGCGGTGGGATAGTCGAGCGAAGCATCGGGGCCAAGCAGTTGGACGAACCGCGCTTGAATGAGTGCGATTTCTGCCGGCGGCCTGCGGCGATCAACCGCCGTGCGCATTTCATCTACGAGCGACGCGAGTTCCGCAGCACGATTGTCGGTGACGCGGCTGGTGAGCGCGCGTGCATCAGACAAGAACGCGACCGCTTCATCGTATTCCAGCTGCAACACGATACGGCCCGAGGCATCAACACCCTTGCCGTATTCATCGATGGCAACGCCAACGATGTTCCCCAAGCGTCGAGCAGGCGCGTCCTGCGCACCCGCGGCGGTGGGGGCCGAAGTCAGCGTCGCCAAGAGGGCGGACGCACAGATGAGAATCGTTCTCAACAGCATTATCTCGGAATTACACGAAATCCCGAGTGAAATGGAAGGGTTTGTCTAACGTTCTAAAATGACGACCGCGCCGGCGGTCTCGTCCGTGTGGCTGAGCGTCAAATGGACCCGGGCGACTCCCAGCTCCAGAGCCCTCGCTTCAGCTCGTCCGGTGAAGTGCAAAACCGGTGGCCCCTCGCTGCCGCGCCGTACCTCGGCCTCCTTCCATCCAATCAATTTCGCGTCGTCGGAGCCCGTGAGCGCCTTAAACACGGCCTCCTTGGCCGCCAGGCGAGCCGCCAAGTGCATCGCCGGCCGCGCGCGGGACAGCGCGTACTCCTGCTCGTGCTTTGTGAAGAGGCGGTCAAGCGCGCGCTGCTCTTTGCGCACGAGCATTTCCTCAACGCGGCTGATCTGCACGAGGTCAAAGCCAATGCCTACGATCATGGCCAACGCTCCAGCCACGCGTCTGCGGTGCGAAACAGCCCGTGCAACTGCGCCACCCACTGCGTCCACAGCGGATGCCGCTCTTCAGTCCGCGCGAGCCGCACGCGCTCGGCGATCTCCTTGAGCACCGCGAGTTCGCGCCACAGCGGCTCGCCCAGCAAATCCAACTCGGCGGCCATCGCACGCCGTTCAGGTAGTGACTTGGGATGCCGACGCTCAGCCAAGGACGCGATACCACCACGCCACGCGCGCTCAAGCTTGCCGGCTTCAAACGCGGCGAGCTGTTGTTCTACAGAAGTGGCTTTGTGCGCCGCGCGACGTGCTTCGAGCAATGGCGCAAACGCGACATCGTGATCAGAACCCGATGCCGAAGGCACCGCGAGCGCGCGCAGTGAGCGCGTGAACTCAGGGAGCGCGTACTCAGGCGTCACTGGACGAGTAGCGATAATCGCCCTCGAGCTCACGATCGCAGATTGCAGCGCGCTCGCCCGTGCGCGACTCAAACTTGAGCACGAAGTCGGGGAGCCGTTCTGCGGTGAAGCGCTCGCGTGGCAAACCGAGCGCAGAGATTGCGCGCTCGATGGCCTCGGGCTCTCCCTCTACTTCGATGAGCACATCCATACGGGGATATCGCTCAAAGCGAACGACAGCGCCAGCGTAGGTGTACTGCACGATCTCGCGGTCAATCTCGCGGGTGACGATGTAGCCCATCGCCTCGAGCATGCGCGCGAGTGCAGCGGGATCGCTGGCACCAACGGTGAGTTCGTCGCGCACCTTGAAGCCATCGGCGTAGCCGGTGGGGCCTTTAAAGTCGAGCGACGTGACAACGGTGTCGCTGCGATACACGCGCAAGCGCAGCACGTGATCGCGCAACGCGAGCGCGCGGTCGGGCATATCGTAGCGGCGGTCTTCCAAGCGGCCGTCGTACACAAGCGCGGCGCCAGCGTCGCTCAGCTTGGCGCGCGCGGTTTCCGCTTCTGCATCTGAGTACGCGATGCCCTTGAGTTCGACTTCACGCATTGAGAATCGCCTCCATCACGCGCGTGGTGTCGCTCAGGTCATCGAACACGGCAGCCGGCGAGTGTGCTTCAAGCTCGTGGCGCGGCACGCTTCCTGTGGTGACGCCGATGGCGCGCGCACCAACGCCAAGTCCGCACGTCATGTCGTGCTCAGTGTCGCCGATGATGATCAACCGATCCCCTGGCACTTCGCGGCCGAGCAGTTCGCTCGCGCGACGTTGCGCGATGGGCGGCAGCATGGGACGCGCTTCGTGATCGGATCCGTACGCTGCAACCTTAAAGCGCGGGGGATCAATCTTCACCGCGCGCAACTTCACGGCCGCGCCTTCAGCAACGTTGCCCGTGAGCAAGCCGAGCACGAGCTGCTCGTGCGCCTCCACGGCGTCGAGTAACTCAAACACACCCGGCAGTGCGCGCGCGGCGTTCGCATCGCTCTCGAGTTCGGCGCGCAGATTGGTCAAATACATCGACATGATCGTGTCCATCTGCGCTTCGATGGCTTCGTCGGCGATGCCTTCCATGCGCATCGTCTCGCGCACGATAAGTTTGTCGGTCTTGCCGCCGTAGCGATACGTCGTCGGACCGCCGGTGCCGAAAATCTGCTTGAGCGCGCGTTCCATCGAGCGGCGCCCTGCGCCGTCCGACATCAGCAGCGTGCCGTCAATATCGAAGAGAACGACTTTCATCGACGTGCCAAGTAGAGACCGCCGAGCACGGCCGTTGCGCCCATCGCTTGAAAGATCGTGGGCACTTCGCCCAACACAGCCCACGCGACGATGACGGCGACAATCGGCTGCAGGTTTGCAAACATCGCGGTGCGCGTTGGGCCAATCGCGCGTACGCCGTGATACCACACGAGGTACGCAACGACCATGGCGAGGATGCCGGAGTACAGCACGGCGCCCCACGTCCACGGCGTAATGGCCGCCCAGTCGGTGCGAATGAGCGCAGGTGTCGCGTACAGCGCGAGCGGCACAACACCACCCACGAGCGTCCACGCGGCGACCTGCGCGGGCTCCACCTTCTGCGCGAGCGGTACGAGTCCGGTTGTGTAGAACGCCCAAATCACGACAGCGCAGAGAATC
>JAYUWY010000254.1:0-1713 GCA_043753285.1 Gemmatimonas sp.
TCGCATTGTCATCTCCTATCGTGCGCAACTGGAAACCACACCCGAACCTGCCCTAGACACCGACAGAGTGTCTCGCGAGACGCTCCAAATTGTGATGCCTGAGATGCCCCGACTTCCGTGGACACCATCCTACGGTGTTCTTTACGGAGACGGAGGTCTTGTATGGCAGGTCGACGGCGGTTCAGTAGAGAGTTTAAGGTGGAGGCGGTGCGCCTCGTGCGCGAGCGGGGCGTAACGGTCGCGCAGGCGGCGCGCGATCTTGGCATCCACGTGAATGTGTTGCGGACGTGGGTGCGGGAGTTCCAGGCCGATCCCGCGCAGGCCTTTCCTGGCGAGGGGCGGCAGTCACCCGAGACGGCGGAGGTGACGCAGCTGCGGCGCGAGGTCGCGCGGCTCAAGATGGAACGCGACATCCTAAAAAAAGCCGCGGCCTACTTTGCGAAGGAGTCGATGTGAAGTTCGGCTTCATTGCGAAACACCGAGGGATCTGGCCGGTGGACGTGCAGTGCGGGGCGCTCGGGGTCTCGCGCAGTGGCTTCTATGCGTGGCGCACACGTGGGCCGAGTGCGCGGACGCGGACGGATGCCGTCATCCTGCAGACGATGCGCGCGGCCTTCGCGCTGTCGGACTCGACGTACGGCGTGCGCCGCATGATTGACGAGGTCCGCGACGCCGGTCACGCGTGCGGCCGCGAGCGCGTCGCTCGCTTGATGCGCGCGGCCGCGCTGCGCGCCCGGCCGCGGCGTCGCGCACTGCCGACAGACCGTGGGGAGCGCGCGCTGCATCTCGTCGCCCCCAATGTGCTCGACCGCGACTTCACGGCGACGGCCCCGAACCAGAAGTGGGTCGCCGACTTCACGTACATCTGGACGCGCGAGGGGTGGCTCTATGCGGCGGCCGTGCTCGATCTCTTCTCGCGGCGCGTGGTCGGCTGGTCGATGCAATCGACGATGACGAGCCAGCTCGTGACGGACGCGTTGGTGATGGCCGTGTGGCGGCGCGGCGGTCCGGAGACGCTGCTCCATCACTCCGACCAGGGCAGTCAGTACACGAGTGAACACTTCCAGCGGCTGCTCGCGGAACTCGGCGTGACGTGCAGCATGAGTCGCTCGGGCGACGTGTGGGACAACTCGGTGATGGAGAGCTTCTTCTCGACGCTGAAGGTCGAGCGGTGCCATCGTCGGCAGTACCGCACGCGGCAGGATGCACGCGCCGATGTCTTCGACTTCATCGAGCGGTTTTACAATCCGATCCGGAGGCACTCGACACTCGGCAACATCAGTCCGGTCGCATTCGAACAGCAGGCGGCAGTAGCTTAACTCACTGTCCACCGAAGCTGGGGCATCTCAGAGAAAGTACGGGAAGCAGTTGGCTGAGTTACCGACGGGGGGATGGCGTCTGAATTCCAAGGAGAGGAAGCGAATCCTCACTAACTCCATTTACGGAGTGGACATTGACGCACAGGCAGTAGAAGTCACCAAACTGTCGCTACTCCTCAAGGTCCTTGAGGGTGAGTCGGCGCAGTCTCTTCAGATCGCGTTCGACCTGACGCCGGAGAGAGCGCTCCCGGACCTCGGCGATAACGTGAAGTGCGGGAATTCACTTCTTACCCCTGAATTTCACGTCCAGTCGTTGTTTGGTGACGTGGAAGAGACTGAGACCGGATTGAAAGCCTTCGATTGGAGCGCAGGGTTCCCGGAAGTCTTCAATCGC
>JAYUWY010000255.1:0-1710 GCA_043753285.1 Gemmatimonas sp.
GCGGTGTCGAGCACCGCATCGTATACTTCGCGCCC
Source organism: Gemmatimonas sp. (assembly GCA_043753285.1). Taxonomy (GTDB): domain Bacteria; phylum Gemmatimonadota; class Gemmatimonadetes; order Gemmatimonadales; family Gemmatimonadaceae; genus Pseudogemmatithrix. The sequence continues at coordinate 36 of JAYUWY010000255.1, forward strand.
TTGCCCATCAAAGCGCGGGCGGGCACTCAGCGACTCAACGCCAAGGATTTCGTAGAGGAGAAACGCAAGATCGCGGCGGTTCAGCATCGGCTGTCTCGAGGTGTGACGTGATGTCGGAAAGTACCTAGCGGGATGCGGACGGTCGAGCCACAGCCCAGATTCAGCGGCAGACGGTTTCCCGCCTCTGGAGAATTGCGTGCTGCGTCGAGTTGGACTTGTCGTGGGTGCTCTGCTGGCGGCCCTGGTGCTCTACTTCGTACTCTGGCCCGTCCCGATTCGCGCCGTAGCGTGGACCGCGCCTGCGAACCCCGGATTCACCGGCGTGTACGCTGCCAATACCAAGCTCGCAGCGCTTGATCTCGTGCCCAGCGCCGGCGAGCCAGGCCCCGAGGCGATCGCCCGCGATTCTAGCGGCCGCTTCTACCTAGCCACCGCCAACGGCTGGATTGTCCGCCTCGACTCTACGGGCGCACACCCCGAGAAATGGGTCAATACCGGCGGCCGCCCGCTGGGGATGGCGATAGATGCCTCGGGCACGCTCTGGGTGGCGGACGCAATCCGCGGCCTGCTCTCGGTGAGCCCCGGCGGCGCCGTGCTCGTGATGGCCACGCAGGTCGAAGGCACGCCCATTCGCTACGCCGATGATCTCGACATCGCACCCGACGGCCGCGTGTACATGAGCGACGCGTCCACGGCGTTTTATCCACCCGAGCACGACGCGCTCTCCGCGAGTATTCTCGAAGTCCTCGAACACCGCGGCACGGGACGACTCATTGAGTACGAGCCAGGCACGGGAATCACGAAGGTGCTCGCGCGCGGCATCGTGTTCGCCAATGGTGTGGCCGTGACGCACGACGGACGCGGCGTGCTCGTTGTTGATATGGGCAACTATCGCGTGCTGCGCGTGGAGCGCGATGGCCCAGCGCGCGGCGCCATTCAAACATTCGCTGCAGAGCTACCGGGTTTTGGTGACAACCTCAAGCGCGGTCTCGATGGCCGCTATTGGCTCTCGCTGTACTCGCCGCGCAATGCACTGGCCGATGGACTCGCGGCGCGCCCGTTCTTGCGGCAAATGCTGTTGCGCATTCCCAAGCCGCTGCGCCCCGGCCCCGTGAACTATGGGCACATCGTGGCATTTGACTCGGCCGGCGCCGTGGTCGCGAGCTTGCAAGATCCCGAAGGCAAGCTACCGTCGATGACATCTGTTTTGGAGACCCGCGGTACGCTGTGGCTCGGCAGTCTCAAAGCACCCACCGCCGCGCGCTTGCGCTGGCCCGTTCCGTAGACCGAACGTTCAACATTCCCTTCACCGAGAGTATCAAGATGCGCGTCATCCACTTTTCACTCATCGCGTTGTGCGTAGCAGCGCCACTGGCAGTCACCGCGCAAACTGGCGAAGCATTGATTCGCGAAATTGGGGGCACGCCAGGAATCACTGATCCCGATTTTCGCGCGCCCACTGATTTGGTATACAAGATGGCCTGGCACGTGACGGTAGCGCCCGAGCAGGCCACGGGAATCGCCGAGGGCTTTCGCAGCCCAGCAAATATGTTTCGGCTGATGGACACCAATGGCGTGCCGCGTCGCAACGTACGCCTCGCTATCATCGTGCACGGCACCGCCACACCATCGCTGCTGACAAACGAGGCCTACAAAGCGCGCACGGGCGCCGACA
>JAYUWY010000256.1:0-3488 GCA_043753285.1 Gemmatimonas sp.
GGGAGCAGAAGCGTCAGTCGTTGCGTCCGGTGCTCGGCGAAGAAGAGATCGCGTTCATCGTGGGCCGGTGGACGGGTATTCCCGTCACGCGCCTGCAGGAAGCGGAAACCGCGCGCCTGTTGCGGATGGAAGAAGAACTGCACGAGTCAGTGGTGGCGCAGGAAGAGGCTATCCGCGCGATTGCGCGTTCGATTCGTCGTAGCCGCGCGGGACTGAAGGATCCGCGTCGCCCCATCGGCTCGTTTATCTTCTGCGGTCCGACGGGCGTGGGCAAGACGGAGCTCGCGAGGTCGCTCGCGAAGTTCCTGTTTGCCGATACCTCCGCGCTCATTCGCGTGGACATGAGCGAGTACATGGAAAAGTTCTCGGTGTCGCGCCTGATTGGCGCGCCCCCGGGTTATGTGGGCTACGAAGATTCGGGCACGCTCACCAAGGCCGTGCGTCGCAAGCCGTACTCGGTGATTTTGCTCGACGAAATTGAGAAGGCGCATCCGGATGTGTTCAACATTCTGCTGCAGGTGCTCGACGAAGGTCACCTCACCGACAACTACGGTCGCGTGATTGACTTTAAGAACACCGTGGTGATCATGACGTCGAACGTGGGCGCCAAGGACATCATGAAGAACCGGACGCTCGGCTTTGGTGCGGCGGAGAATGCCCAGAGCTTTGACCGGATGTCCGACAAGGTGAAGGAAGAACTCCAGCACGCGTTCAATCCGGAGTTCCTCAACCGCCTCGACGACGTGATTGTCTTCCATCCGCTGTCGCGCGAACACATCGCGCAGATTGTGTCCGTGCTGATGAAGGAAGTGCAGAAGCGTCTGACGGACGAAGACCTCACGCTGAAGCTCTCGAGCGGGGCTGTGGACTTCCTCGTGAAGCACGGCTACGACCAGAGCTACGGCGCGCGGCCGCTCAAGCGGGCGATTCAGAAGTGGATCGAGGATCCGCTTTCGGAGCGCATTTTGCTGGCGGACTTCACCCGCGGCGATGAGATCGAGGTGGATGTGTCGGAGGACGGGGCCAAGCTCCAATTCCGCACCCCCGCCGCCACCCCGAAGGCCTGACCACTCCCCGCAGTATCTCCAGTGGGACCGGACCTATGGAACCTGTCCGGCCCCGCCCCGTGTATATTCCCTCTATGTCCCGTATCTTCTTGGCATTGCTTGCCTTGGCGGCAGCAACGCCAGTGCTCGCGCAGGACCAGGCCGGTCGCTGTCTCGCCCCCGATTCCGTCGTGGTGCGAGGCAACGTGCGTGTTGGCAAGGCGACCATTGTGGCGAGCAGCGGTTTGCGCGCCGGTGACTCACTCAGTTTCCCGGCCATTCAGCGCGCGATTCGCGACCTGTACGCGACGGGCGACTTTGAAACAGTCGATATCCAGTGCGGTCTGCCGACGTCGTCGAGCACAGGCAGCGCGGTCGTGATTGCTGTGACTGAGCGTCCCATCGTCGGGATGGTGTCGGTGAGCGGCGCGGAAGCGCTGCCGCCGCGCTCGGTCGAAGACAAGGTGACGCTGCTCATTGGGCGCCCGGTGGACCCATCGCAGATCGCCGTCTCGATGCGTCGCATCGATTCACTCTACAAGTCGCGCGGCTATTACCTCGCTCGGATTCGTCCCGAGACCACCTCGTTGGGCGATCGCATTGGCATCAACTTCCGTGTGAACGAAGGACGCCGCCTCGCGGTGTCTGGCTTGCGCGTGGTGGGCACGTCGGATGTCACGGGCCTGGAAGTCGTGAAGTCCATGGAGACGCGCCCCGAAGGATTCTGGTGGTGGCAGAAGGGCGAGTTTGACGAAGACATCTACGCCACCGACCTCGGCGAGAAGATTCCGACGTTCTTCGCTGAGCGCGGCTATGCAGATTTTCAGCTCGAGCGCGACACGCTGATTGTTGACGAGTCGCGCGGCAAGGCGCTTATCGAACTGCGCGTGCGCGAAGGCGAGCAGTACCGCGTGGGTGGTCTCGAAGTCGTTGGCAATCGCCATTTCACGTCTGAGCAGCTCGCCGCGTTCTTCCCATTTCGTGATCGCGCCCAGACGGTGACCGAGCGCGTGCGCGCGTTGGTGCGCCGCAAGCCAGCGCCGTCCGATGTGTTTGACCGCACGCGCTGGGAAGAGGCGACGCGGCAGGTACAGACGCTCTACAGCAATGATGGCTACATCTACGCGCAGGTGAATCCGGTGGTGGAGCGCGAGCCCGGCGATTCTGCGGTCGTGCGCGTGCGCTGGGATATTCGCGAAGGGTCGCCGGCGATCATCAATCGCGTCGACATCATTGGCAACGACTTCACCATTGAGAATTGCATCCGAGATCAGCTGTTTATCATCCCGGGTGACGTGTTCAATCAGGACCGGTTGATTCGCAGCTGGCAGGGCATTGGCAATCTCGGATTCTTTGAAACGCCGTTGGCGTTTCCGGATACGCGTCCGGCCAACGAAGAAGGCGACATCGACATTGTGTTCCGCGTGAAGGAGAAGCGCACCGGTAACGTGAACTTCGGCGCGTCCGCGGGTCAGGGCACGGGTATCGGCGGCTTCATCGGACTCGATCAGCCCAATTTGTTTGGCCGTTGCAAGCGTGGCTCTGTGCAGTGGCAGTACGGCCGCTTCATCAACGACTTCAACGCGTCGTACACGGATCCGGGCATTCGCGGGTCGCAGGTGTCGGGACAGCTCGCCGCGTATCACTCGCAGGCGCGCTATCGCATTGCAGACTTCGGACAGACGACGCGCATCGGTGCCAACGTGCGCGTGGGTTTCCCGTTCCCGCGCTCGCGCTTCACGCGCGTGTTCACGTCGTACGGCCTTGAGTCGGTCCGCTTTGGTAACAGCGGTCTGCTCGGTCAAGAATCACAGGATGGTTGCCAGGGTTGCTTCCGTAGCACGCTCGGCTTTGATGTCACGCGCGACACGCGTGTGGATATGCCGTTCGCGACGGATGGGCGTCTGCAGACGCTCTCCGCGCAGTTCAACGGCGGACCCCTCGGCGGTCAGGCGAGCTTCCAACGATACACCACAGAACTCAAGAACTACACGTTGCTCGCGCGCATCGGTGGCAAGTCGCCGGGCTCGCAGCCGCTGCGGTTGACGATGGGTCTCTCGGCACGCGCCGGTGCGGTGTTCGGTAATACGAAGGACTTCTTCTGGTCGCAGCAGTTCTCGCTGGGCGGTGTACAGTTTGGTGAGCCGTTGCGCGGTTATCCCGAGTTCTCGATTACACCACGCGGCTTCTCGACGTCCGCAGGCACGTTCAACGCGCAGCGCGAATCGTTTGGTAGCTCATTCATGACCACCACGGCCGAAATTGGCCTGCGGTTCAATCAGTCGCTGTACATCTCGATGTTTTACGACGCGGGCAATATTTGGGACCGTCCCCGCGACTTTGACCCCACGCGACTCTTCCGTGGCGCTGGCTTCAGCGCGTCTACGGTAAGCCCGTTGGGTCCCCTTGGTCTCGACCTCGCTTACGGCTTCGACAGACTCG
>JAYUWY010000257.1:0-1709 GCA_043753285.1 Gemmatimonas sp.
TTGCGCACGACGTACCCCGATGAGCCGGAGCTCCACGTGTCGCACGAGACGATCTATCGCTCGCTGTATGTGCAAGCGCGCGGGGTCTTGAAGAAGGAGTTGATGAAGCACCTGCGCACGCGGCGCGTGACACGGCGCGCGCGCGCGTCCACGCGCACAGGCCAAGGGCGCGGCCGCATCGTCGATGCCATCTCCATCAGCGCGCGCCCTGCTGAGGTGGAGGACCGAGCTGTGCCGGGCCACTGGGAAGGAGACTTGCTCGCGGGCGGCGCCAACACGCATATCGTGACGCTCGTCGAGCGCACGTCGCGCTTCACCATCCTCATCAAGGTGGCGAGCAAGGAGCCGGCGAGTGTCGTGCCCGCACTCATCCGCCAGATTCGCCGACTGCCGACGCACGTGGCGCGCTCGCTCACGTGGGATCGCGGCACCGAACTCGCGCATCACAAGCGCTTCACGGTCGCCACCGGCGTGCAGGTCTACTTCTGCGATCCGTCGAGTCCGTGGCAGCGCGGCAGCAACGAGAACACGAACGGCCTCTTACGTCAGTACTTCCGCACCGGCGCGAGCCTCGCCAACGTTACGCAGCGCGATTTAGATCGCGTCGCCGACCAGCTCAACGGACGCCCGCGCAAGACGCTCCAGTTCCAAACCCCCGCGGCCGCCTTCGACGCCGCTGTTGCATTGATTGCTTGAATTCATCGTGCGTGGAGCACGTGGTCAGTGCGACGAAGCGGGTCGCACCAAGCGCCGCACGTAGCGCCGCCCCCTCTGCTCGATCCGCCACGCACAGCAGATGATTGGTTTTTACGCGACGGCGGCCGAGTGAAGACGCCCGCAACCTAACGACGCTTGCTGCCGACAAGCGCGAGGGCGGTAGCGGTTGCAGCAGAAGCACACGTTATGGCGACTCCAGGGGAGATCTGATGTCGAAGACAGAACTCAACATTTTGATGGCCGGAGCATTCCTCAGCGGGCTAGCCTTGGCGCTCGACGAGCGACTCGGCTTCATCGCGCCGGTTCCCGCGTGGCTGCTAATCGCGGCACTGACGGCTCTCGTCGTCGGCGCGTTGATGTTCGTCCGTAGGCAGAACAAGAGCGACCCAGGGCGCCGCTGAGCGCCGCACACTTCGTCCTTCCTGCGGGCGTCTCAGGCTGACATTGCGGCCACCGCTCAGTTTCACCATCCTTCTTGTATGGTCGACAAGTCCCAGACCCTCGAATCGCTGACTGCCCAGGAGCGCATCGCGCTCATCGGTCGTCTGTGGGACAGTCTCGACCCCGCCGCCGCCGCGCCGCTCTCCCCCGCCCTCGCCGCCGAGTTGGATCGCCGCGAAGCCGAGGCCGATGCGGATCCGGATGCGGGCATCCCGTGGACCGCGCTTCGCGACGAGCTCCGCGCACGGCTGCGCTAAGTGGCCACGCTCGTCGTTCGCGTTCGGGCGCGAGCCGAGATCGATGAAGCGTTCGAGTGGTATCGCCTGCGCTCCCCGGATGCCGCGCGTGATTTCCTCGATGCGGTCGACGTCGCGCTGACACATATCGCGGAAGCCCCCGAGCGCTTTCCGGTCGTGCGCGGGCGCTTGCGCCGGCTGTTGTTGCTCGGATTTCCGTACGCGGTCTACTACAAAGTTTTTCCGCGCACCATCAGTGTGGTCGGGGTCATTCATGGCCATCGGCATCCCGACACGTGGCTTGGGCGCGCGGCG
>JAYUWY010000258.1:0-3484 GCA_043753285.1 Gemmatimonas sp.
AGGAATGCGCTCCATCAAGCGCGCTTCGAGCCGATCGCGCAGCTGCTCAAGCTCCTTCCAATGCGTTTCACGCTCGGCCACCGCGAGTTCCATCGCGCGCGCGAGCCCAACAGCGGACGCGACGTTCTCCGTGCCCGGGCGACGCCCGCGATCTTGCGAGCCACCAAAGAACAACGGTTCCAACGCAGTGCCGCGGCGAATGAAGAACGCGCCAATGCCTTTGGGCGCGCCAATCTTGTGACCGCTGACGCTGACAAAATCAAACGGAATCGTCTTCGCGTTCACGTCCACTTTGCCAAAGGCCTGCACGGCATCCGTGTGAAACACGGCGCCCGCGGCCTTGGACATTGCGGCGAGTTCGGCGATGGGCTGAATGACGCCGGTCTCGTTGTTAATCCACATCACGGAGACGAGTGCGGTGTCTCCATTCGTGATCTTCGTTTTTGCGTCGTTCATATCGACAGTGCCGTTGGCGAGCATCGAGATGAAGCGCTCATCGGCGCCTTCCTTGTGCGCTTGATGCACGGCCTGCAGAACGGCTTTGTGTTCGATGGGGCTCGTGACGACGGCCTTTTTGCCCTGCGCCTTCAAGATGCGCCAGCCGCCGAGCACGGCGAGGTTGTCGCCTTCGGTGCCGCCGGAGGTGAAGCAGACTTCGTCGGGAGCGGCACCGAGCGTGCGGGCGACGCGTTCGCGGGCTTCGTCGAGGGCGGCGCGGGCTTCGCGGCCCCAGCGGTGGGTGCTGCTCGGGTTTCCGAATCGCGGGCCGTAGAACGGGGTCATCGCCTCAAGGACTTCCGGGCGAACCGGAGTCGTGGCGGCGTGGTCGAGGTAGATGGGGTCTAGGGCCATTGTGCTCGGAATATATCCAGTTTTTAGGGGTCTGGAAAATGGATTTCGTGGAGTTTTTGGTTGGTGGCGTCGAAGAGGAAGAGGCGGTCGACGTTGTAGAGGGCGGCGTACTCGCGGAGTTGTCGGCGGGTGGCGGGGTGGCGGGGGTCGGCGGCCTCTCCGGTTTTTACTTCGACGAGGGCGGTGTCGGGGCCCATTTGTACGAGGAGATCGGCGCGGACGTCGTACTCGGCGACGCGGTTGTTGATGTGCATCGTGGCGCGCTTGAGGGCTTGTCGCTCGAGGATGATGTGGCCCTGCGCGGTGAGGTATCGCTCAGCGCGTTGTTCGCCGTCGCTGGCCTCCTGCATGCGCGTGTGGAGGATGCGGGCGTTCCACCAGCGCCGAACTACGAGGGCGACGTAGGCGGCAATGGCGAGCAGTGCGATTTGCGTGACTACGGCAGGAAGTCGCGGCATGATTGATGGCGAGAATGAATCGGGCTGATGCAACGTCGCTCGCGACAGCGATTGATGGGAGCGGTCGCTGCACGAACACAGTTATTCGTAGCAGTGTAGCCCGCTCCGAGCGACTCGAGGTCCGCATTTGATTACGTTAACACATCACTGCGATACTACTCCGCGAGGATTTTCTGCCGATGCGCTTCGGGAATGGTTTGGGGCTTGGCGCCATCCTACTTCTTTTCTATGTCCCCACACTTGGTGCGCAGCAGTGCACGCCTCCTGCTCATCCGTACTTCGACTTCCAAGTTGATCAGCCCGCGACCTTTGTTCCCGATTCGACGGTGAGTCCGCGGCCCGACGCAAGGCGAATTCCACGGAAGACCGATACGCGCCCAATCGTGCAGTTCACGGTTGATTCGCTCGGGGTTCCCGACACGGCGTCGTACAGAGTGCTTCGTTTGTCCGACGACGACTTGGCGGGGCGGGGTCGACTCGTGCTCTCGAGGTGGCGCTTCACGTCGGCGCGAGTCCGCGGTTGTCGAGTGCCGCAGTTGGTGCAAACAGCGCTTGTTCCTTGACGTTCTGAGATAGCTGAATGAGCGATACGCCACAGCGTCCCACCGACCCCATGCACGGCGCCACGCTCCAATCCATCGTGGAGCACCTCGTCGCGCGCTACGGCTGGGCTGGCCTCGCCGACCGCATCACCATCCGCTGCTTCACGCACGACCCCAGCGTGAACTCCTCACTCAAGTTCCTCCGCAAAACCCCGTGGGCGCGCGAGAAAGTTGAGTCCCTCTACCGCCACTCCGTCGCCCACCCGCTCAAGGCGAAACCGAGTGATCCGCAATAACGCCGTAGTCTTCAGCACCGCGACCAGCAGCGATCAGAGAATCCATTCGCGCCGCTAGTCCTGGCAACGTCGCCAGCGGCAGATCACCCGCCGTCTCAATCATCAGTCGCAGATCCTTGCGCGCCATCGTCAGCTCAAACGACGCCGTATAGTCCCGCGCCGCCATCTTCTTCCCGCGCCCTTGAATCACCGACGCGGGATTGAAGAACTCCAACAGCTTGAGCGCGTCCGGCGCTGACACACCCGCGCCCGCACCAACCGCAAACACATCCGCGACGACGCCGGCCATCGAGAGCATCATGCCGTTGCCGATGAGTTTGTACACCGCCGCGAGATCGGGCCGCTCGCCGAAGTACTCAACGCGCGCCGCCTGCTTCTCCAACGCCGGACGCACCGCATCAAACAGCGCACGGGGACCAGACACCATAATGATGCCCTGACCTTCACGCGCCGCTGCGGGACCAACGAACACAGGGCAGTGCAGATACTTCACGCCTTCGGCGTTCAGTCGCACCGCGCGAGCCGCCGTCTTCGCCGGTTGAGTCGTAGTGTGATCTACAATGATTGCCTGCGCGCTCAACCCAGGACGCAGCAAAGCAATGACAGACTCCACAGCTTCATCATCCTGCAACACGAGATGCACGCGCTCGGCGTCCTTCACTGCATCCGCCGGCGTCGCGGCGACACGCGCGCCGAAAATCTTAAGTGCCTCGGCTTTTGATGCTGTGCGATTCCATACCGCAACCTCATCGCCGCGCTTGCAGGCGGCCTCCACAAAACCCGCACCTAGCAGTCCGGTGCCCAAGAATGCAATCTTGCTCATCATCGCCTCGTGTCGTTGAACGTCTCGTACAAAGGTAGCTACGAAAATGAGCCCACTCGTCCGCCGCTACCTCCGCGCCGCGGTGATCTTCCTCGCCATAGGCCTCTCACTTGGCCTGTGGATGCTCTACGCGCGCGAGTTTGGCGCCGCGCTGCCGGTGCGCATTCGCAGCGCACACACCCACGCGCTGCTCGTGGGCTTTGTGATGCTGATGATCACCGGCGTCGCGCTGTGGATGTTCCCGCGTCCGCGGCCGGACGACACGGTGTTTAGGCCACTGCTCGCCGAGATTGCGTGGTGGGCGATTGCGGGCGGCACCGCGCTTCGCGTGGGACTAGAGCTCACGCTGGTGGCAGATGCCACGAGTCTGTGGCGCGGCCTGCTCGTGGGAGCAGGAGCGCTACAGACTCTGGGAATTCTGCTGTTCTTTGGTACGATGTGGACCCGCATTCGGGCCAGCGGTGCTGCGAGTGAACGTCGCTCGTAGTGCGCGTTAGACTTTGAGCTTCTCTT
>JAYUWY010000259.1:0-1706 GCA_043753285.1 Gemmatimonas sp.
GGGGATGCGTTGGAGGTGGATTGGAACACGGTGCTGCCGCCGGAGAAGTGCAGTTACGTGTTGGGGAATCCGCCGTTTATTGGTAGTAAATTCCAGACGCCGGAACAGCGCGCGCAGGTGCGGCGAGTTGCGAATCTCGGCGGGAGCGGCGGCTCGCTGGACTATGTGGCCGCGTGGTTCATTCTGGCGGGCCGATACATCGGTACGCGCCCAATCGGCATTGGTTTCGTGGCGACGAACAGCATCACGCAGGGCGAGCAGGTGGCGCAGCTGTGGCCTGTGTTATTTCAGTGCAAGCTGGAGATTGCGTTCGCGCACCGCACCTTTGCGTGGGGCAGCGACGCACGAGGCAAAGCGCATGTGCACGTTGTGATCATTGGATTGGCGCGCGCCGAGCACGTGCCAGTGGAGCGGAGGTTGTACTCGTACGACGACATCAATGGCGAGCCGTTTGAAAGTCGGCACTCGGTATTGAGTCCGTATTTGTTTGATGCGGCGCAACTGGCGAACCCGCACGTCGTTGTTGAGGAGACGAGCAAGCCGCTCAATGGATTGCCGAAGTTGATTATTGGATCGAAGCCGATTGACGGCGGGCACTACATCTTCACGCCCGAAGAACGAAAAGCGTTTTTGAAAGAAGAGCCAGGGGCGAGGTCGCTGTTCCGGCCGTTCATCGGCGCCGAGGAGTTTCTTAACGGTGGGGAGCGCTACATCCTGCACCTTGGGAATGCTGACCCTTCGCTGCTTAAGTCTTTGCCACTCGTGAAAGAGCGAATCGAGGCTGTCCGGCGAGTTCGCTTGGAGAGCAAGAGTGCGCCGACCCGCGAGTTGGCCAAGACGCCCACGCTGTACCATGTGAATGTGATTCCTGCCTCATCGTTCCTGGTAGTGCCCGAGGTGAGTTCAGCTGGCCGGGAATACATTCCGATTGCTTGGCTCAAGCCGCCTGTAATTCCGAGCAACAAGGTGCGTCTGCTGGCGCACGCCAAGCTGTGGCAGTTCGGCCTTCTCACGTCTTCAATGCATATGAGCTGGGTGCGCCACATAAGTGGGCGTTTGAAGAGTGACTATCAGTATGGGATTGGAATCGTGTACAACACGTTCCCGCTTCCTGAAGGCGGCGTGCTAGCGTTGCAGGCAATCGAGCCGCACGCTCAAGAAGTACTCGATGCCCGCGCCGTGTATCCCAAGGCGACTCTCGCGGATCTCTACAACGCTGACTCAATGCCGCCTGCATTGCGCAAATCGCACCAAGCTCTGGACCGCGCCGTTGAGAAGCTCTACCGCAAAGCACCATTCAAGACCGATCGAGAACGCGCCGAACATCTTCTGGGTCTCTACGAGCGAGTGGTGCAGCCGCTGGAGCTTTCAGTCGCCGAGACTCCCACTCGCGCCCGTCGAACAGCGAAGCGGCGTTAGACTCGGCTTCGGTGCGCGAGACTCCCGAAGTTCGTCTATTGAATTATAAGATATACGTATATACCTTAAACGTATGAAACCAATACCACTCACCGAACTGCGCCGCGCACACCAACGCACCCAGGTGGAAGTCGCCGCCGCGATGCGCGTGTCGCAGCCGGCGGTCTCAAAGCTTGAGAGCGGGCGCGACGTCTCCCTCGCACAACTGCGCGAGTACGTGCGGGCGCTCGGTGGCGAACTCGTGGTCTCGGCGCGATTCGGGACGACGCTCACCCCGCTCGCGACAG
>JAYUWY010000260.1:0-1704 GCA_043753285.1 Gemmatimonas sp.
CAGTGGTTGTTGGTGACGAGCCTCGCGCGGCCGTTTAGCTACCAGGTGCCGCTGAATTATTTCCCGACGAAGATTGAAGTGTGGACGCCGCAGGGTGGCGTCGCGCGTACGCTGGCTGCACGGCCGTTGATTGAGCGCGTGCCGTGGGGCGGCGATGCCGCGCAGACGGGACCGCGCTCACCGTCGTGGCGTACCGATGTTGCGGCGACGCTGACATGGTTGGAAGCGCTTGATGGTGGCGATCCCACGCGCGAAGCGGCAAAGCGCGATCGCTTGCTCGCGCTCGATGCGCCGTTCACCGCAACGCCGCGCACGTTGATGGAAACCGAGTGGCGTTCGCGCGGCGTTACGTGGGCGCGCGCCGACTTGGCGATTGCGCGCGAAGGCAATTCGCGTCAGCGCAAGAATCGCGTGTGGGTGTTTGATCCGACGGGCCGCACTGCACCGCGCATGCTGTGGGAGCGCTCGAGTGAAGATCGCTACACGGATCCCGGTACGTTTGTCACGACGCGCAACGCGATGGGTCAGAGCGTGCTGCGTTTGACGCCGGATGGTCGCTCGGTGTTTATGACTGGTAGCGGCGCGTCTGCTGAGGGTGATCGTCCGTTTCTCGACCGTTATGAGCTGGCGAATGGACGCACCGAGCGCTTGTTCCGTTCGGCGGCACCGTTCTATGAAACGGTCGTGGACATTCTCGATGATCGCGGCCAGCGCTTGCTTACGAGCCGCGAGTCGCAGACGGAACAGTCCAACTATTGGATTCGCGATCTCGTGCGCCGCATCGCGCCCGTGCAGGTGACGACGTTTGCAGATCCGGCACCGGAGTTTGCGAATGTGCGCCGCGAAGTCGTGCGCTACACGCGCAAGGATGGCGTGCAGTTGCAGGCCACTGTGTATTTGCCGCCGGGTTACGACAAGGCGCGCGATGGGGCGATTCCGTTCTTGCTCTGGGCGTACCCGCGCGAGTTTGGATCGGCGGACGCCGCGTCGCAGGTGATTGGATCGCCATATCGCTTCACGCGTCCCGGCGGTTCATCGCATTTGTTTGCGCTGCTACAGGGCTACGGCGTGATGGATGACCCGACGATGCCAATCGTTGGCATTGATGGCAAGGAACCCAACGACACGTACGTCGAGCAGCTCACGACGAGCGCTGAAGCCGCCGTGAATCACATCGTGGGAATGGGTGTTGCCGACCGCGAGCGCATTGCGGTGGGCGGGCACTCGTACGGCGCGTTCATGACGGCGAACTTGTTGGCGCACACATCGCTGTTCCGCGCCGGCATCGCGCGCAGCGGTGCGTACAACCGCACGCTCACGCCGTTTGGATTTCAGGGTGAAGAGCGCAGCTACTGGCAGGCGCCCGATTTGTACGAGCAGATGTCGCCGTTCACGCACGCGGACAAGATCAAAACGCCAATTCTGCTCATTCACGGCATGGCAGACAACAACACGGGCACGTTCCCGATTCAGAGTGAGCGCATGTTTGCCGCGCTCAAGGGCAACGGCGGCACCACGCGCTACGTGCAGTTGCCGGCGGAGTCGCACGGATACTCGGCGCGCGAGAGCGTGGGGCATACGCTGTTTGAGATGCTCAACTGGTTGGATCAGTACGTGAAGCCGCCGAAGCCGCGGATGTAACTGCAAGGGCGTTTCACCACAGAGAGCACAGAGTACACAGAGAACTACAAGTACTTGGGGGTC
>JAYUWY010000261.1:0-3476 GCA_043753285.1 Gemmatimonas sp.
GCTGGACTCTCACCGGTGGTCATCACGTTTGATGACGCGTCGCCTGGTCAGTTTCGATACATCGAGTCCAACGGTCAGCTTACTGTGGATCCCCGGTCGGCGGTCGGTATTTGGGATCAGTTCGCGGCAAAGCACCCCGAGTGGAAGGGCGGCGGCACGTTCTGCGTGCTCACCGCGGCCACCGAAGGGCACGCGCTGTTTGGCGAACGCAACATTCAAGGGCAGAAGAGCGAGTGGCGGCATCGCAAGGTGCGCTACCTCGTGGAGCAAGGTCACGAGATCTGCAATCACACGCTGTATCACGTGAATCTGGCGCGCGCTGGCAGCGCGCTCGCGCAGGAACAGATTGCGCGCGCGCAATTGGCCGTGGACTCCGCGGTGAGCGGCTATCGCACCACCAGCTTCGCCCTGCCGTTGGGCGAATGGCCGACGGATCGCTCGTTGCTACGCGCAGGCAGCTGGACTGATGCCCGCACGGGGCGCACAACGCGCTACGAGTTCAATGCCGTGCTGATGGTCGCTGGTGGTCCGTCACGCAGTCCCAAGGATCCCCTCTTTGACCCTCAGCGCATTCCGCGGGTACAAGTATTTGGCGATGAGCTTGAACGCGTGCTCGACCAACTCGATCGCAACAATACGCGATACGTGAGCACGGGTCCTACGCGCGGGAGCGCCGCGCGACGCCAACGTTAGAATGTGATACGCATCATTACGTGACGCGTCTGTTGTTCACAGCGGCACGCTCCAGCAGTTTCCGGTCACCTTCTCCGGGTAACCTGTGCCAATTCGTCGACCGCGCGGCCCCAAGCCCGCTCTCAATCATGTTGTCTTTCTCGACGCCATCGCTGCGGATGCAGTGACGGCCGATACGTCCGCTGGGCTGCGCGCGGGCTTTCTCACTCTGCGTTTGTTTGATGCGTGGCTCGAGCGCGGCAGCGAGGTTGTGCGCGCGGGTACGCAGTCACTCACCGCCACACGCGCTGCGGTATTTGCAATCACCGCCGACGCCGACGTGCGCGACGCGCTCGTGCGTGTGCTTGACGCGATGGTGATGCTGCAAGACGCTGACGCACAGCCCGTACTGCCGCGCCTCATGAGCTACGCTGCATTGCTCGACGCCCGTGGATACACGGCGCTGGCAACCGACGTGTATCGCGACGTCGTGCGTCACGCCGACGTGCGCACCCAATTTGAGTTGGCGTTCGACGCGACGATGCGTTTGGGCGCTGGCTACGGCGCACTCGGTCACGAGGAGTTGGCCGCGCGCGCCTATGACCAAGCGGCGATGTACGCGGGACGTGCGCGCGACCGTGCGCGCGTGCAGCAAGCGCGCGATGCGGGAGCCGCTGTATGATCACGCCTGAAATGAACGTTCTCGCCTGCTTACCACCGGAAGCGCTCGCGCGACTGCGCACCGCGGTCACCGATGTACACCGCGTGCACGTCGCGCTCCACTGGGCGCACGCGTCGAGCATCATCCAGCGCTTCCCCGTGGACGTTGTGGTAGTCGATCTCGCGAGCAACGGCGATCAGTCGCTTTCGATCGCGCCGCTTCAGGAGCTGCGTCGCGAGTATCCGTCGCTACCGGTGGTGTTGCACTCCGCGCTCGAAACGCATGCGCTGGCGTCGGTTGCGGCAGCGGGACACGATGGCGTGGAGTCGCTTGTCATCGCAGGTGTTGATGATGATCCAGTCAGTTTCCGCGCGATTCTCGAGCGGCAACCTGGCGTGCAACTGGCCGCAGCGCTCGAAGCCGCGCTCGCTCCACAACTGCATGTGCTGCCCGATGATGTGGCGCGCGCGGTGCAGCGCGTCATTCATACGCCTGCTGCGTTTAAAGGCGTGCCAGATTTGGCCGCGGCCGCAAATGTCTCGCGGCGCACGATTTACCGCGAGTGCGAGCGTGCGGGATTGGCGTCTCCGCGTGAAATCATCGCCGCCGCGCGTGTGTTGCGCGCGTATGCGTTCTTGCGCGAGTGCGATCATTCCATCGAGGACGTGGCCGAGGCGCTGCGCTTCTCCAGCCCGCATCATCTCACCAAAACAATGCGCTGGGCGTGTGGCATGACCACCGCGCGCGCGCGCGATCGTGTGAGCCCCACGGACTTCGTCGCGCTGTTGGCCGCGCGACTAGTACCACTGGCGCCTACGACTTCCAGTTCTTGAGCGTCGAAATTGCCGAGGCGAGCGCGTCCTTCTCGCGCGCCTCGGTGGCGGTGGCAAACAGCATCTCGTAGGTACCAATCGCCAGCTTGAGCGCCACGGGATCATTCTCGGCGCTCGCGACGCTGGCGGCGTTGTCCGCCATCGCGGCGTGGGCCAGCTTGTCCTCGGGGAACCGCGTCGCCACCTGGT
Source organism: Gemmatimonas sp. (assembly GCA_043753285.1). Lineage (GTDB taxonomy): Bacteria > Gemmatimonadota > Gemmatimonadetes > Gemmatimonadales > Gemmatimonadaceae > Pseudogemmatithrix. The sequence goes on from JAYUWY010000261.1 coordinate 2,356, forward strand.
GCCAGCGATTCATGCGGCCGCGTGGGTCGCCTTCCGTGAGGGCCCACAAATGCCACGCGGCGCGATTGTTGGGATCCGCCGCTAGGGCGCGCCCGGCAATCTCGCCTACCACATCGGGGCCGCGGCCCGTGAGCCAATACGCATTGGCCAGTGCCACCAGTGCGTCGGCGTTGTCCGGCTCGCGTTCAACCACGCGCTCGTACACCGGTCCCGCGACCTCGTGGAGTTCGCGGTATGGTTCAACGGAAGCAATGAGTTCGGACGTAGAGGTAGTAGCTGCACACACGGCATCCAGCGTCGCCAAGAGCTTGGCGATATCACCATCGTGCCGATATGCTTTCACAGCGGTCGCGACTGCGGCGCGCGCATTGTGCGTAGAATCGTGCGTAGAATCGTGCGTAGAATCGTGCGTAGACTGGACCATTCTCAAAGTTATCGGGCACTCGTCGCCCTCGGCACCGGAGCAGGCGTGGAATCACCCTTGAATAAGTCGCTACAACACACCCTCAACAATCCGCTGGCCGGCCTCCTGGCCGAGCTCCAGCTGTTGGAGATGGAAGACCTCCCCGAGTCGCACCGCGCGGCGGTCGAGCGCTGCATTGCACTGACGCGCCGGCTCGTACAGATCGTCCGCGAAGAGGTCCCGCCGGGCATTTAGCGAAGTCGAGGCTTGCTAAACCGGCCAAGAACCGACATACTCAATCAACCGCCCGTCGCGGTGAGGCCCTTTGCCCACCGGACGCCGCGCTCTCAGACGCTCCCCCGTTGCGCGCATTCGCGCGACGCTCCTCGGCCAGATGCGCCGGGATTCGGTTGGACTCGTCCGAGCTGTTCGATCTCCACACACCATAGAATGACTGATAGTCCCCGTTCTCCCCGCCGTGGGCGCGGCCGTCCGCGTCGCGGCGCCTCGCCAGATGTTGCGGCTGATGCAGATCCGTATCTCGAGTCGGCTCCGTCCGACGGCGAGTCATCTGCCGCCCCCTCCCACGCTCCTGAGCCCTCAGCTCCTGCAGCGCCCGTAAGCAACAATGGATCTGACGCTCCCGCGGGCGATTCGCCCGTTGAGGGCGACGGTTCCGGCGCTCGATCGTCGCAGGATCGTGGCGACCGAGGTGACC
>JAYUWY010000262.1:0-1702 GCA_043753285.1 Gemmatimonas sp.
CAAGTTCGAGTCTTGTACCGCCCATCGCCCCACGAGGTTACTCGTGGGGCGTTTGTTCTCTGAAGGTTGTACTAGTTGTACTCACCTCTAGAACCGCGACCGATGCTTACTTCACTACGCATCCCAGTTCTTGCCACGGCTCTCGCCTTGGCGCTCCCAGTTGCCGCGTCGGCGCAAGCGGAGTGCGCCGTGGATGTCTTCCTGCCGACGCAGCTTGCACAGGCTGGCATTCTGATCGCTCGTGCGGCCGAAGCGCCCGCGAGCCCCGATGCGCCGAAGAGTCTGCGCGACGCGGCCCGTCAGCTCCAGGACGATCGCCGTTTCGTCACGAACACCGTCGGCCATGCCTACCTCAAGGCGCAGATCTTCATCGTGTGGTTGCATCGCGATGACGTGACACCGACGATGTCGCTCGCCGACCTCAACCTCGGCCGCGATCGCAACGTGCGCCTCGACCTCGTGCAGCAGGCGGACTCACTGCTGACCGTCGTCGAAACCGCGTTCCCGGGGTGCGAAGCCGAAACGCAGCGCTGGCGCCAGTCGAAGCCGTGGAGCGATCGCATTGGAGCCGCGTATCGTTTGCTCGGTGACAATCAATTGGATTCGGCCGAGGTGTACACGCGCGAAGCCGCGCGCCTCGATCGCAAGTCGCCGTTCTTGTTCAACGCGTTTGCGCAGATCGCGCTCAAGCGTCAGCAACAGGAAGTCGCAATCTCATATCTCGACACCGCGATTGTCATCTCCACATCCGACACGTCGATGACGGAGACGCGCCGTCAGATGCGCATTCAGCAGGCCAGCTTGATTCAGGAATGGGGCAGCGGACTCGCCGATCTTGAGCAGCGCAAGGCTGCGCTCATTCGTGCGTCGCAGGCATTCTTGGCGATTGGCCACGAGTCGCCCGAGCACGCGGACACACCGATGTTTGTGTCGGTGGGTCTCGACATCGCGATGCTAGTGCAGGATTCGATGCTCGTGAAGTCGGGCCTCGCGCCAATGCTCGCGACGCCGGCACCGTACCCTGACCTCGCGCTGTTGATCGGCGCCGAAGTCTCGCGTATGGGCGGCAACATGGAGAACGCCGTCACGCTGTATCGCGAAGTGTTGAAGAAGAACCCCAATGCGCGCGACGCGAATTACTTCCTCGCCTACTTGCTGCTCGACAGCAACCGCAGCGAAGAAGCGTTCCCGATGCTCGACAAGCTGGTGGAGATTGACCCGTCCAACGGCGACAACTTCCTCCTCAAGTCCATCGCCGTGCGCAATCGCGCAACGGCAGCGCAAACGCGCCGTGACGCGGAGCGGGATGCGACGCGCCGGCAGGCGCTGCTGCGCGAAGTGCGCGCGCTGACCGCGGAGGCCGATTCGATTGGCGCCATCGAGTCTGGTCTTCAGCAGAAGGTGCAGGTGATTGGCTTTGAGCGTCGCCCAGAGGGTGCCAAGCTCAACGGCACCATCGAAAATCGTGGCCGCGCGGCTAAGGCGTACACGGTGGAGATGTCGTTCCTGAACCTCGCAGGCGAGGTGCTGGAGACGATGACTGTGACCAGCGAGTCCATCGCGCCAGGCGCGACCGGTGGCTTTGAGATTGTTGCGACCAAGCCGGGCATCGTGGCTTGGCGGTACAAGGCGATGCAGTAACGGACGGAAGACTTAAGACGGAAGGTTTGCGGCTAAAGACAGGCGGGGGGCGACGGATTAC
>JAYUWY010000263.1:0-3473 GCA_043753285.1 Gemmatimonas sp.
CGCGAGCGGCGGCGCCGTCTGCGCGACCGCAGCGCGGAACTCGAGCACTTGTCGTTTGAATTGGCACGCGCCAATCGCGCGAAGAGCGAGTTCCTCGCCAACGTGTCGCACGAGTTGCGCACGCCGCTCGCGGCCATCGTCGGCTATGTGGACTTACTGCGCGACGGCTCCTACGGCGAGCTTGGGCCGCGGATGATTGGTCCGGTGGAGCGCATTCAACTCTCCGCCGAACATTTGCAGGCGCTTGTTGATCAAGTGCTCGACCTCGCGAAGTTGTCCGCCGGACGACTCGAAGTGCAACGCGAGCCGCTCTCGCTGCGCGCGTTCGTGATCGATGTGGCCAGCGAGATTGAGCCGCTCATCATCGAGAAGAGGCTCGCATTGTCGATTCAGGTGCCCACAACGCTACCGCGCGTGAGCACCGACCCCATGCACCTGCGTCAAATCCTTGTGAACCTGCTCGGCAACGCCGTGAAGTTCACGACCGAGGGGAGTATCACGCTGCGCGCGACGCTCGTGCCAGATCCGGCGCGACTGCTTGAAGAGCGCGCCGTGCGTCAGCGACCAATGCTTGCCGCTGGCGGCGCCTGGATTGCACTGCAAGTGTCAGACACGGGCATCGGCATCGCCGAGAAAGACCAACAGCGCATCTTCGATGAGTTTGAGCAAGTGGATCCCGGTTCGCGCGCGGACTCTTTGCGCCGCGGCACCGGACTTGGACTCACCATTACGCGCCGACTCGCGCGAGTCCTCGAAGGGGACATCACGGTCGAGAGCACCGCGGGTCGCGGCAGCACGTTCACCTGTTGGTTGCCCGTGGACCCAACGCCACGGGCGTCGGCCTAGCGTCCGAACAAGCCTTTCATTTTCGAGAACAGTCCGCTACTCGCGGCATTCGTCGGAAACGGGTCCTTGAGCGCCGTGGCGAGTGCTTCGGCAAACGCGAGCACGTCGATGTAGCGATCGCTCGGTAGCTTGGCGAGACCCTTCATCACGACCGCCTCAACTTCAGGGCGGAACTGAATGTCTGGCTTCGCCTTGTTGAGCGCGATGGGCGGCTGCGAGAGCAGCTGTGTGAACATGTCGCGCGGGCTGCGCGCCGTGTACGGCATCGTGCCGGTCAGAAACAGGTACGCCATCGAGGCGAGCGAGTACTGATCCGCCGCGGGCGAGACGATTTCGCCAGAAAGCGCTTCGGGCGCCACGTACATCAGCGTGCCCACAAAGAAGCCCGCGCGTGTGAGGCGCTGGTCCTGCGTGGTGTCGGTGGACGTTGCGATGCCGAAGTCGAGCAACTTCACCGTGCGCGTCTCGTGATCGTACATCACGTTGTCGGGCTTCAAATCGCGGTGCACGATGCCCGCCTGATGCGCGGCGTACACGGCACTGGCGATTTGCGTGATTACTGCCGATACCTCGTCTGGCGGAAACGGTGCGTGGCGCTTGGCGTAAGACTCCAGCAGCTCGCCAGCTGCCCACTCAATGACGAGGAACGGCACGCCGTTGTCTTCGCCCGTTTGAATCGTGCGAATCACGTTGGGGTGCTGCACGCGCGTGCCAAAACCGGCCTCGCGCGTAAATCGCGCCACGGCAGTGCGGTCCTGGCGCAGTTTTTCGCGCAGAGCCTTAAAGGCGACGTCCCCGTGCTCGGGGTGGGTCGCGCGGTACACGGTGGCCGTGCCGCCTTCCCCGACGCGGTCGAGGAGGGTGTAGCCAGCCAGCGTCCTTCCAACCAATGCGTCTCTTGTAGTCACGGCGCCGAAGGTACGTATCGGTGCGAGCGGAGGCAAGCATCGTCACGTTCGTTGACAGTTGTCCGCGACCGAACACGCCCCTGCGGTGTAGATTATTCAGTCGTCATCCCCCACTTGATGCCACGCTTGCGACTCGCACGTTCTCGCTCCCTCGCGCTCCTCGGTGTTGCGCTCGCCGTTACGGCCTGCGGCGGCTCTGGAGCGGCCGCGCCTGCTGGCGCCGCCTCACCTGCGGTGCAGCGCGACCAGCGCACCATCTCGTTCGACCCCGCCCCGTTGTATCGGCAGATGGGCATGATTGCGCGCGGCATGCCCTTCCCGGTGGTAGGACGCACGGCGTTCGTGCCCTCGGCGCACCCAGACACCACACACGTCGTCGTGGTCCTCGGCTTTGCACCGACGGCGCTGCGATTTGCTCGCGAGAGCGACAGTCGCTACCGCGCCAACTACACCGTCTCGATGACCGCGCAGCGCGACGGGCGTCCGCCACAGACTGTCGAGACGACGGAGTCGGTGATCGTTGGCGCGTTTCGCGAAACCGAGCGCACCGACGAAAGCATTCTCTTCCAAGAAATCCTCGATCTGGAACCGGGGACGTATCGCGTGTCGCTGTCCGTGCGCGACGTGAGCAGCCAGCGTGGCGTCGTGGAGCAGATTGACCTCGTCGTGCCAAGCTTCGCAACGCGCGCACTCTCGTCGCCCGTTCCTGTGAACAGGGTCATTCCGCGCACGTCGCGCGATTCGCTGCCGTACTTGTTGGCGCGACCGCGCGCCGCGGCATCACTGGGCACGGATTCGGTGTTGCCGATGTACATCGAAAGCGCGTCTCCCGCAGACTCCACGCTCGTGATGCTCGCCCGCGGCGAAACGGGGCGCGATCTCTGGCGTGACAGCATTCGCCTTGAGAGCCACGCGAACATCGCAGCAGGTGTGGTTCAGATTCCCGTGCAGCGCCTGGCAATCGGCGTCAGCCAGCTACTGTTCGTGGGCAGCGGCGGCACTGACACCTCAAGCGTGTATGTGTTCGTCGGCTTTGGTGACGATCTGCCCATCGCACGTTTTGACGACATGCTGCAGTTCTTGCGCTACTTCGCGCGCCCGGCGCGACTGCAAGCTCTTCGCGAAGCGCCAGAAGAATCGCGCCCCGCCGCCTGGGCCGCGTTCATGCGCGATACGGACTCGATTCCCGAAACACCGGTGCACGAAGAGTTGCGCAGCTACTTCGCGCGCTTGGTGCGCGCGAACAACCGGTTCCGAGAAGATGGCAGCGCTGGGTGGATGTCGGACCGCGGCCGCGTGCTCATCACGCTCGGCGAACCCGATCAAATCATCGAGCCGGCGTTCACGGACATGCGGAGCGTGCGCCAACAGTTCTGGGAGTATCGCAGCCTCAACATGCAGATCTCGTTTTACGATCAGTCGGGTAGTGGACGCTGGCGCCTGACGCAGGCGAGCGAGTCCCGGTTTGAGGTGGAGATGCGTCGACACCTGCGGTGAGTATGAAGAGCGCACCGCGCGCAGTGTCGCTGCGCGCGGAGATGGGACGCAAAGCGACACACCTCGCGACGGCTGCAATTCCCATTGCGTGGGGCCTCAACGTCATTGAGGATCGCACGGTGCAGATTGCGCTTGGCGTTGCGGCGCTCCTGGCGTTGGTCGTGGAGCTTCTCCGGCGCACGTCGCACGCCTTTGCCCAAACATTCACTCGCGCGTTCGGTG
>JAYUWY010000264.1:0-3464 GCA_043753285.1 Gemmatimonas sp.
GGGGAGACTCCCCCGACGACCCTATCGTAACGCTAGGGCCGGGACCGCCCCAAGAAAACGGCCGGGGAGCTCGTGAAATGATTCACAAGCGTCCCCGGCCGTGGGAAAACTCTTACTTCGTGGCCGTCAGGGCGCCGGCAATCTCCGCTTCGGCGCGCTTCGAAATCACCTGATCAATCAGGCCATACGTCACGGCTTCCTCGGCGCTCATAAATCGATCGCGATCCACGTCGCGCTCGATCTGCTCCAACGGGCGGCCGGTGTGCTTGGCCATCAGCTCGTTCATCTTGGCGCGGAGATAGATAATCTCGCGAGCCTGAATCTCGATGTCCGACGCCGTGCCCGATGCGCCACCCGACGGCTGGTGAATCATGATGCGCGAGTTGGGCAGCGCGGAACGCTTGCCCTTCGTGCCTGCGGTGAGCAGGAACGCGCCCATCGATGCCGCCAAGCCCATGCAAATCGTATTCACCGGCGACTTCAAGAACTGCATCGTGTCATAAATCGCGAGGCCAGCGCTCACGCTGCCGCCGGGCGAGTTGATGTACAGATGGATGTCGCGGCCAGGATTATCCGCTTCAAGAAACAACAACTGCGCGATAATCATATTGGCCACATCGTCCGTCACGGGCGTGCCCATGAAGATGATGCGGTCCATCAGCAGGCGGCTATACACATCATAGCTGCGCTCGCCGCGGCTGCTGCGTTCAATGACGTACGGATTCGGGATGATCGGCATCTGCGATTCGTCCTCTCAGGGGGTAATGCTTACGCCTGCTCGATGGTGTTGCGCGCGAAGAGCCAGCTAAACACGCGCTCTTCGGTGATGCTGCGTTCAAGTTCACGGAGGCGACCAGCCTTCTGCAAGGAGGCATACAGCTTCCCCGTATCTTCGCCGCGCTTCGCAGCCAGCTCTGCAACCTTTGCGTCTACGTCGGCTTCTGTCGCGCTGAGCTGTTCCTTCTCGGCCAACGTGTCGAGAATCAAGTCGCGGCGCACCTGACGCTCCGCCATGCCCTTCATCTCGTCGCCAAACTTGAGGATCTCATCTTCCGGAATGCGATACGCCTCGGCGTACGCCTTCAACATCTGCTTCACCCAGCTCGGCGGCAGATCAAACGGATTCGCCTTCACGATTTCGTCCAGCAGCTGCGTACGCGACGCCGCGTCGGCCTCACGCACGAGATTCTGCGCCACGTCTTCGCGAATCGTCGCCTTCAGCGCGTCGAGCGACGCAAAGTCGCCCATCTCTGCCGCAAACGCGTCATCAATTGGCGGCAACGACTTACGCTTCACTTCGCTGAGCGCGGCGCGCACGGGCTTCGTCTTGCCACGCTGTGCTTCGTCCGGGAAGTCGTCGGGCCACTTCACCGACTGCTCCACCGACTGACCCGGCGTGAGGTTGAGCACGAGCTCTTCGATGCCGGCAATGGCCTGGCCGCTGCCGAGCACGATGCGATACTCGCGTCCCTCGGGAATCGTGCCGTCTTCGTCAGCCGTCGCGAGCAACACCGTCACGAGATCGCCCTCGTTCGGCTTGCCTTCGACGGGCGTCCACGTTGCGCGCTGCTCAATCAAACGGTCGAGCTGCTCCTGCACCATCTCGTCCGTCACGTCCGCCTTAGGACGCATCACGCGGAAGCCTTCGAGATTCTTGAGATCGAGCGTCGGACGCACTTCGCAGTGGAGTTCAAACGAAAGCGACTCGTCTTCGCCGAACTTCACGTCGTGCGCGTGCGGCTGCGTGGCGAGGTCGAGCTTCTCCTTTTCGAGTACGGCCTCAAAGGCCTCACGGAGGAGCGCGTTCACTGCTTCTTCGTCAATCGCCTGGGCGTACTGCTTCTTCACCATGGCGGCCGGCGCCTTGCCCGGACGGAAGCCGGGGATCTTGGCCTGCTTGGCTACGCGCGAGGCGGCCTTGTTACGAGCTTCGGCGACGCGGGCCGCCGGGACAGCCACCTGGAGGCGGCGCTCAGCGCCCTCAGCCTTGGTGGAAGTGATTTGGATTTCCATAAACACGAACTCAGGGATGCAGGAGGGGACTTGTCAGAGCAATCCGCCCCGCCCGGTCGAGGTTCGCCGGGGCGGGGCGGGGGGCTGCCTGAGGGGTGAAAACTAAGCGGTGGCGGGGGCCACTCCAAGGGTAGCCGCCGCCTGTTTCCGCGCCCGCAGCACCAGCCACAGGGGGGTCCCCATGACGAGGAGTCCCAGCACCGTCGCCCACACGTACCCGTGCCTCGCCACGGTCGCAATCGGCATGATTCCGTTGGTCGCATACAGCACCAGCGGAAACGCCATCGCCGCCGTGGTCACGCGCCACTTCGTCGGGGGCACCACGGCCAGCATCAGGCGGCTCACCACCACGCCCGTCACGTACCAGCCAATCCAGTTCGTGAGCGGCATCCCGTAAAAGAGCGGCCCGCCCAACCACTCGGGGACCCATGCGGGAAACTTGTCGAGGTCCCACACCCAATGCGCCGGCTGCACGTTGGTCATCTGCACTTCCATCGGCACATCCCACGCAGTCAAGAACGCGCCAGAGAGCAGTGCCCACTTCCACTTCGTGCGCGACGAATCATCACTCGCCAAGAGCTGCGCGCAAAACGCGAGGCAACACACGAGCATGTAGTACCACGAAATCGGAATCGGATACGGCACGTCGCCGGCGATCATCCAGCCGAGCATGGGCGTGTAGTGGTAGTGCCCAAACGGTATTCCGATATTGGTACCGCCGAGTTCTGAGCTCAGTGCAACACCACTCGCGAGCACAAACAGCGTGAGGGCCTTGCCCCAACCAAAACGCGGTGCTGTGTAGAGCAGCGCGGCGAATGCGCCGAGCAGGATGTAGAGCTGGCCCGAGAACTTCCAGCCGAGTTCGTACACCTTCGCGGTGTACGGCCCCTGCATCCACACGGGAAACTCGCCCGCGAGAATCGTCACCATCGCAGCAGTGGAGAACGCGATGAGTGCGAGATGACCCCACAGCAGTCCGCGCGCGGTACGGTCGAGCGAATGAGTTGTCATCGCGAGTGCATGGGTGAGGCGCCGGCAAACCACACGTTCCAGAGCAATCCTGCGCGCGCGAGATTGCCTACGCGCGCGCGACGCGTGATGGAATCAAAGTTGTTGCGCTCGATCGCGCCAAGAATCGCGGCGTAGCCGTCGGCGCAGGCGCGTGCGCAGCGTTGCGCGTCGGGCTCAAGCATGGCGATGCCCGGAGCGGCCGCACGGTACAGTGAACGAGCGCGTGCGATTTCTTGCTGCATCAAAGCTTTCCACTGCGGGTCGTCCTTGATGGTACGATCCGCCAACACTTGCTCCGCGGTGAATCCATATTGCGCGAGCACATCATCGGGGATGTAGCAACGGCCGAGCGTTGCGTCTTCGCCCACGTCGCGCAGAATGTTGGTGAGCTGCATCGCCACGCCCAGCGTGCGCGCGTAGGTGAGCGCGCGCTCGCGCTG
>JAYUWY010000265.1:0-6939 GCA_043753285.1 Gemmatimonas sp.
GAGCTCAAGAACAAGCTCAGCGAGTATGTGAAGCTCGCGAAGGCCGGCGAGGTCGTACTCGTCACCGATCGTGGTGACGTAGTCGCTGAGTTGCGCGCACCAACGCCGTGGAAGGACCCGATGATGGATGATCCGTGGTTCGCCGAACAGGTTCGAAAGGGCCTCATCACTCCTGCCAAGATTCCGCCGGGCACTCCGCTCAATCTGAAGCGCGACTATCCGCGCGTCCCGCTTGAGGAGATCCTGCGCGACCTCGACGAGAGCCGCGAGGATCGGTTTTGATCTACGTCGATTCGTCCGTTGTGCTCGCGACGCTACTGGAAGAGCAACGACGTCCGTCCGAACAGTTCTGGCAAGCGCCGCGCGTCGCGAGTCGGCTAATGGAACTGGAGGTCCGCGTCCGTAGCACAGATCGGCCGCTGACGAATCACGCGGAGCAGGACCTCGACGATTTGTTGGCGCGTGTGCAGTTCGTCGAGATTGAACGAGAGTCCGTGGCGCTTCTGTACCAGAAGCCGCCGAAAGGCGTTCGAACCTTAGATGCTATCCACCTCGCGACGCTTTCGTATTTGAATTCTGGGCAGCGAAGCATACCGCTCGCCACCTACGACCGCCGCCTCGCCGCGGCCGCCGAATCAATGGGCTTCACCGTGATCACGCCGTAACTCGCAACCAGTGCTCCCACACGAGTACCATCGCCAGCGTGTCGAGCTTGCAGTACTCGAGCAGCAGCTTCGACCACAGCCTTTGCACTTCTGCGTCATCGCGCTCCACGCCGTACACCATCGCGAAGTACGCGCGCACTGCACCCGTGCCCTCGGCGACTTCCTGCTCCACGCCGTTGATGACGATTGAGTCCAACGCCGCGTACGGTCCCAGCGTCGCATCGCCCACCTTGCCCGTCACTTCCGTAAATCGCGCGCGCACTTCTGGAAAATTCTTCCAGATGGCATCCATCACGTACTTAATGGAATTGCTTCCGCCCATTCCCGGGTGGTAGTAGTGCGCGCGACACAGCTTCAGTAAGTCCAACTGCCGTCCGCCCGGCGTGCTCGTGGGCAGTGCCGTTTGCCGCAGCCAGTTCGCGAGCTCGAGATCTCCCGAGCCGAGTGCGGTGAGTTCGTCTGCGACGCTCGTGAGCACCGACTTCTCGAATGGCGACCACACCAACAGCGTGCCCGTGTCGCCAACTGCTTCACGAAGCGAACGCGCAAAAAGTTCATTGGGCCAAAGGGGATCGGTGTTCAAGAACTCGCGATGCTCCAGCGGCGCACCAGGCGCGCGCTGCGTGTGACAGCTCCACTGAAATGCAATCAGCCCGTACGGCGTCATGCCCTTGTGATGCGGAATCGCGATGCGCGCGGCTTCGAAGTCAATGAAGTGCAGCGGGTACTCCACGCTCTTCAAATGCGCAGAGAGCGCCGAGTCCACCCACTCAGTGCCAGCGCGCGAATGTTCGACCTGAATTGTTTGACGCACCGCATACGTGCCGCTGCGCGCCGCGAGATCCGCGTCGGGAATGTCCGTTACGCGATCCACACCGCGTGCGACGAGATTCTCCAACAAGTCGCGCCCTTGATACAACTGCAGCACGTGCGGCGTGGCGTGCGCGCGCGCACCCCAGCACTCCGCGAATCCGTTCTTCTCCTCCGTGAGCGCCACGCGAAACTCACAGTCGCGACATTTCTTGCCCAACACCGGCTCAATGCGCGTGAGCGTCGGCGTAATCGACGCCACGTACGATTCGGCCGCATCCCGCACGCTCGGCTCCAGCTCGTCCACCTCAGCAGTCACATCTATAGATATGGTGAGCCCGCTTTCGCGCGCCTGTTCGGCGTTGCCCACGAACTCGGCCGTGTGCAAGCGACCATCGGTACCGCGCACGATGCGGAACCAGCCTGGCATTTCGTCAAACGGTGCTTCTGCCCGCTTGTTCATCAGAATCAAGTGTGCGCGCACTGGCACGCCTGGATACAAGTCGCGCAGCAGCGCCACTTGGTATGTCACGTCTTCCAAGTACTCGCGCCAATCGCTCGCAATGCCGTACGGCGATTTCAGTGAGCGAAACGCCGAGCCGGTTTTCTCTAGTCGCTTGTCTGCGTCAACCGGATCAAACGACGACGACTTCACTTCGTACAGATCGAATCCGTTGGGACCGCGACGCAGCACGTCCACGCGCGCCAATCGGTATCCATCAAACAGCGTGGCTTCAAACAGCGTCACACGCTCGCCGCGCTCGAGATGATCGCGCGTCTCCTGCGCGGCCTCGGCGATGGGCCGCTTGCCGTACGGCACCGTGATGCCGTCCGTGAACAACTGCTTCGCGAGTAGCTCCACCATGTAGCCGCCCTCGGCGAGCATCTGCAGATACTCATTGGCGGCCATGTTGTCGGGGTACTTCTGCTCGCGGTAGTACAGCTTCGTCGGGCAGGTCTGCGCGAGTTTGAAGTCCGACTTGGAGAGCGTGTGCTGGAAAGTCATAGGCGAAGTCTAGGTGACAGCTACGAGGAGCGGCAATCGCCGCCCCTCGCAACTCACGTTCTTACGGCTGGTGCGCCACCCGAGTCGGCGCCAACAACGGCGACGCGTTCCCGCGAAACACTCCCGTTCCCGCCTGGCCGTATTCACTATCGCCCCAGCAATACACATCACCCGGCGTGGCTGTCGTCCCGCGCACACCATCCGCGCTAAACAACACACCGCAGCTGTGCAGCTCACCCAACGCCAACGCGCGAAACGCGAGCCCGCCCGTTACCGCCGTCGGCGTGTTCACCGGCACAGAAGTGCTGCCCGTACCGAGTTGTCCGCTGCTGTTGCGACCCCAACAGTGCGCGGCACCCGCAACCGTAAGTCCGCACGTGTGATACTCGCCAGCAAACAGCGACACAAACGTCAGTCCGCCCGCGACTGCCGTGGGCACGATCGCGCTTCCACCCGTGCTCGCGATGCCGAGCTGCCCGTAGGAGTTCGAGCCCCAACAGAACGCTGCACCCGCAGTAGAGAGCGCACAACTGTGCACCGCGCCCGTCACAAGCGAAAGCGTATCGAAGCTCACGCCCGAGTTCACGACCGTCGGCACCAAACGCACAGTATTCGTTGCGTCGCCCACTTGGCCCTGAGCGTTGTCGCCCCAACACATCGGCGTGTCATCGCCGCGCGGGAACGCACAGGTGTGCAACTTGCCCGCGCTCACCGCCGAGTAGCGCACGCCACCCGTCACCGCTTGCGGCGTGCTGCTGGGGATGATGCTGCCGTTGCCCAACTGTCCGAGTTGGTTCTCGCCACCGCAGCGCAGGAAGCCCGCGATGTCGAGCGCGCAGGTGTGGTACATCCCCGTCGCGATGTCTGCAGTAGAGCTTGTGGACAGTGCTGTGATCACCGCCGGTGCCGTGGCGCCGAGTGCGCCATTGCCCGTGCCCCAGCACATCACAGAGCGCGTAATCGTGATTGCGCACGTGTGATTCTCGTTTGAAGCAAGCTTGCGAAACGTCGGCGCAAAGTTGCGCGCGGCATCCCACACGCTCACACGCGGCGCGTTCGTACGCGTGGCATCATCGGCACGAGTGCCCACGCCCAATTGCTCGTCTTCATTGAAGCCCCAGCAGTATGCCGTGCCTCCTGTCGTTAGGCCGCACGTGAAATAGTTGCCGGCAAACACGCTCGTGAACGACACGCCCGACGTTAGCGAGAACGTCACCCGTTCTGTGCGTCCAGCAATCGTCGCGCGCACATCCGCTGCGCCCGCCAAGTCACTCAAGCGGACCGTCGTGCGTGCTTCACCATTGACGTCAGTCGCAGACGACGCCGGTGATACGACGATGCCAGACACCAGCGCGTCGTTCCACGAGATCGTCACACCAGATACCGGATTCCCAAAGCGATCCGTCACGCGCACGACGAGCGGATTCGTGAGTGTATCACCAATCGCACCCACCTGCGCGTTGCCCGACATACGCGTGAGCACTCGGCTCGTATCAACAGTCGCGGTCGCATTCACCAACAAGTCAGACGCCGTCGTAGATGTCACCACGATGCGCATCGGTCCTGGCGCTGTGCCCACCGTCCAGAACGTGCGCGCTAAACCATTCGCATCCGTCGCTACCGTGCTCGGCGACACCGTGCCATTCGCCGCATCCGGTGCGAACGTCACCAACACGCCCGCCACCACCGCGTCATTGAGATCCTTCACCGCCACCACCACCGGCAACGGAAGCGCCGTGCCCAGTCGAGTGGACTGCTCGCCACCGCTCACGATCTCCAAGCGGTCGGCCACCGCAGTGGCCGTGACCACGACGTCGGGCAAGTCCGCGAAATTCACCGTCAGCGACATCGCGCCCAGTGCAGTACCGAGAATCCAATTCACCGACGCCGTGCCGTTGGAATCCGTGCGTGCGATCAGCGGGTCTGTGGCGCCGTTGCCTGCGGTCGTCGCGAACAACACGTCGGCGCCGCGCACGCCGTTGCCGCGGCGATCAGTGACGCGCACGACAATCGGCTGCGCGAGCGCCGCATCCACTCGGCCCGCTTGATTCGCGCCGCTGAGCAATGTGAGCGAGACGGCTACATCTTCTGGGCCCGTGACTTCTTTGCAGGCCACAGAGAGCGTGAGCAGAGCCGCAAGCGCGACCCAGGTTGAGCGAAATGCGGTTCGCACGGAGAAGCTCCGGGTGACGAGAGGAGAGGGGCGAGCAAGCATCCGCCCAATATCCCAGGGGGCTCTGACAGTCGGCCGTCGCGACGCCGACTTTTGACCTAGTCACCCGGTGCGTTTCCGCTGAGCACGTTTGGTCACACGGCCGGTCAATTTCACGGCGCGAGCCGTGCTCCGGCGTGGTGAAATCGCGAGCTCAGAGAAGACAGCAGCGGGACTGCGCCTCGCCACCTCCAGCAACCGAAGCGCAGCACCCTCTGGATGCCTTCTGCTCGACTCCCATGCACGAACTAGCTGCGGACTGACATTCAAGAACTTCGCAAACACGGCTTGCGATGCGTTCAGCGTGTCTCGCAAATCGCGGACGTCAGTAGCCGACATCGGACGCGGCGCCGCAGGCAACACCGTGGTACGCAGCTCGCGTTTTCCACGTGCATGCTCCAGTGCTTCGCCCATCGACTTCATGAGACCGTCGAACAATTCCTTTTTCATCTCAGTTCTCTAGGGACGGCGTTTCTACCTTGCCCACTCTGCCTTGATTCTCTCGGCAATGGCCGCGAGCTGCCTTTTCTGCTGCGGAGTCAAACTGTCTTGGTCGTCTTTTCCGTACACGAACACCAGGTAGATGACTCCACGTGCCGAGAGGTACAGATAGTGCGCACGCGCACCCGATCTCTTGCCCTTGTTCCGCCTGGAGTCCGACAGGCGAACTTTGCGGAGCCCACCCGTACCGGCATCTGTGCGCCCCTTGCTTGGGTTCTCAGAGAGAGCGTCCTGCAGCTCACGCAGTTCCTCTTCGAGTCCTAGCTGAGCGATGCGGCGCGTGAAGACTGCCGTTTCAATGAAGTAGACCGACAAGCGTGCATCCTATATATGCTACAATGTAGCATACTTTGAGTGACGGTCAATGGCTCCGAGGACCGACCTCAGATTACCATCCGTCACCTCCATCCCCCGCAACATCTCCTTGCGTGGATGACCAATCTCGCCTGACCGCGCGATTCAACGAGCCAGCGAGCGCAAGCAATGCCTTGTCGCCCGTGACGATGCACCCCGCGCGCCCAAGCAACCGCGTCCTTATTTCACGGCTTCGTTCGCCGGGCCCAAGAGACAGCGTCAGCCACGTCGGATTCGCGCACTCCTGAAGCAGCGACGCGCTCGCGAACGGTGTCGCCGCGGTCGCCGATGTCGCAGAACTGACTGATGCGCACGCTGCCCTCAGGAAAGCGCGCGATGATGTCTAATTCGCCGCCAAGCGATTCGACGTATCTCCGAAGCGTGCTCACGTAAACGTCTACGCGGCGCTCAAGTTTGGAGATTGAAGACTGCGAGGTCTCCAGCGTATTGGCGAGTTCTTCCTGCGAGAGCTGCAACGCCTGGCGAAGCTCGTGGAGTGGCATCTCGCGCAGCAGTTCGGCCGTTCGCTCCGCCACACGGGCTCGGCGCTCGGGAGACATCTGGTCTCGAAGAACCGAGAACTTCTTAGCCATCGATCAGTCCCTCCCTTCTAAGCTCAAGGATATGCTCGTCGTACAATCGATCGGCGAGCCGCACAAACTTCTCGTACCACCGATCCTGCCCCGTTTTCTCGCCGCCGATGAGCAGAATTGCGGTGCGGCGCGGGTCGAAAGCGTAAAGGACGCGGTAGGGACGTCCCCGGTGCTGAATCCGGAGTTCGCGCATGTGCGAGTGCCGCGATCCCCTGATTCCTGATGAGTGCGGGAACGACAACGAAGGTCCCATAAGACCGGCCCACCAGTGTTCAAACTCGTCCGTGTACTCGACTTCCCACACCATGAATTATGCTCTCTAGGGACTATTCCGTCAAGGGAATACTTCCGGCGATGAAGTGCCGGACGCCCAGATTACCATCCGTCACCCCCATCCCCCGCAACATCTCCTTGCGTGGATGACCAAACTCTGCTGACCGCGCGATGACCGACCCCCGCACCGCCGCCCAACAACTCCTCGCCGAGCTCGAAGCCGACATGAGCTTCGACTCCGGCGCCCAGTTCTTGAAGATCGCCTCCGACTACTTCGCCGTGTCCCGCAAAGGCGAGGGCCCAGTCTCCACGCTGCACGACAAGGCCACACTCGCCGCGCGATTCAACGAGCCCATGCCCGTGGGAATGATGCCGCTCGCTGATGTGGTGAAGCGCATCGAGACCGACGTGATGCCCGATGTGAATCGCCTGATGCATCCGATGTATATGGGTCATCAAGTCTCGGCGCCGCTCGCCGCCGCCGTGTGGACCGATGTCGTGATCAGCGCCGTGAACAATTCGATG
>JAYUWY010000266.1:0-3463 GCA_043753285.1 Gemmatimonas sp.
CCGTCGCACGCCGAGGCCTTGGTGTTTGGCCGCGCCACAGTGCGCGCCGCGTTCACGGGAGCGGTGGACTCTCTCGTCGCCACCGCCGCGCCGGAGTCCGCCGTGGGCGACCTGCGTGGACGCCTCACCGACGGCGTCACGCAAATCTCGATGCAACTTGGCGCCGAGCGTCGCATGATCAGCGAGCGCGTCATGAAGATTGACGGCCGCATTGAGTACTGGCGCACGGCAGAGTTCGAGCTGGTTCCGGTACCGATTGTGTTCCGCGTGATCTTGGCGTCGGCGACGACGTGGCGCGGCTTCACGGCAAACGTGGAAGAACAGTCACCTGCTGGCGAGGAAGTGAAGCCGTAGTCTGCCGGATGCGCCGTTAGATTGGGGGATGGATCTGCACAGCCTCCCCTATGTGGTCGTAGACGTCGAGACGACGGGCGGCAATCCGCGCGATGGAACGGACCGAGTGACCGAGGTTGCGGCCGTGCATGTGGACGGTGCGGCGACCTCGGTCGCTTTTCATTCCTTGATTAATCCGGGGCGGCCGATTCCGTGGTACATCACGCAGCTCACGGGCATCGACGATGCGATGGTGCGCAATGCGCCGCGCTTTGAGGACATCGCCGGCGAACTCGCGGCGCACCTCGTGGGGCGCGTGTTCGTCGCGCACAACGCGAGCTTCGATTTTGGATTTTTGGACGCCGAGTTTGGTCGCGTGGCACCGACGCCGCTGGGCACACTCGTGACGGCCCAGCTGTGCACCGTGCGATTGGCGCGCAAAGTGTTGAGCCATTTGCCGCGCCGCAATTTGGATGCGGTGAGCGCGCACTACGGCGTGGAGATTACGGATCGCCATCGGGCGAGTGGGGACGCGCTGGCGACAGCCGAGGTGCTGCGCGGACTGCTCCGCGACGTGTCGCACCGCGGCGTGCACACCTGGAGCGAACTGGATGAGTTGCTCTCCAAGCGCACTGCGCGCGCCAAGAAGACGGCGCTGCCCAAGTGGAGTGAAGGCGCAGAGGGCGTCTGAGCTAAGACGGAAGACTTAAGACGGAAGGCACAAGGCGGGTGACGCGAGAGAGTTCGGCTCGCATATTCCTTCTATGACTGCTCCTACTCCTCTGCACGAGACGCGCACACTCGGCGCGCTCACGATTCACGCGTTGCAAGCCGGCGGCCAGATGCTCGACGGCGGTGCAATGTTTGGCGTGGTGCCCAAGACGCTGTGGGAGCGCCGTATTCCCGCCGACGCCAAGAATCGCATCGCGCTGGGGATGCGCTGTCTGTTGGTGGAGCATCCGGACGGCCTCGTGCTCATCGACACCGGTATCGGCAACAAGGAAGACTCGAAGTTCCTCGACATTTATGGCATTGAGGCAACGGTGCCAGGGCATCGCACGATGCTCGACGCCGCGCTCGCCGAGGCCGGGTTCAAGGCGTCGGATGTGACGGTGGTGATCAACACGCATTTGCATTTTGATCACGCCGGCGGGAATACGGTGTTTGATGAAGCGGGGCAGGTGGTACCGGCATTTCCGAATGCGCGCTACTTGGTGCACGCAGGAGAGATGCACTACGCGACGCACACCAACGAGCGCACGGCGGCGAGCTACTTCCCGCGCAATTGGGATGCGCTGAAGGCGACGGGACAGTTGGAGCTGGTGGAGTCCGGCACGGAGCTTGTGGCGGGCATTCGCATGCGCCACACGCCGGGCCACACGCCAACGCACCAGAGTCTCCTGATTGAGAGTGCGGGGCAGACCGCGGTGTTTCTGGGGGATCTGTGCCCGACGGCGGCCCACGTGCCGCTGCCGTGGATTATGGGCTACGACGTGGAGCCGCTGGTGACGCTCGAGAGCAAGCGGGCGATGTGGAAGGATGCTTCCGAAGGCGGCTGGACTTTGGTTTTTGAGCACGACTCGAGTAATGCGTGGGGGCGGGTGGTGGATGGGCCCAAGGGGTACGCCTTCGAGACGTGAGACTTGAGACGTGAGACTTGAGGTAGGGCGCGTGTCTCTCAAGTCTCCCCTCTCATGTCTCATGTCTCACGTCTCACGTCTCACGTCTCAAGTCTCACGTCTGTGTCACTTGACCTAACCCCCACTCAGCGCTAGTTTTAGCAATAATTCAGCCAAGTACACGAACGGGCGTTCGTGTCACCCTCTGGCCTCTCTCCTCGGAGAGTTGCGCTGCAGGAGTCCTAAACAAGCCACTCCGCGCGAGGACACTCGTGCGGCGTAGTGCGTTGACGCGGACTCCGAATGCGGGGTTCGCGTTTTGTTTTTCCCTTCGTCAGGAGTCGTCGTATTCAGGATACCGCCGCGAAAGCGCGAGGCCCTCGCATCAATCGGCAGATTCGCATCTCACCGGTGCGCGTGATTGGAGCAGATGGCGCTCAGCTGGGTGTTCTCGAAGTAGATGTCGCGCTCAAGTTGGCCGACGAAGCGGGGCTTGACCTCGTGGAAGTGGCCGCCGCTGCTCGCCCCCCAGTGGTCCGCATCATGGACTACGGGAAGTACAAGTTCGAAATGGCGAAGCAGGCGCGTCAGGCGAAGAAAAAGCAGCACGTGATTCAGCTGAAAGAAGTGAAGTACCGTCCCGGCATTGAGAAGCACGACTTCGACACGAAGACCAATCACGCGCGGTCATTCATCGGAGACGGCAACAAGGTGAAGGTGACGTTGATGTTCCGCGGTCGGCAGATCGCGCACCCCGAACTCGGTATGGCAGTTGTCGAGCGGGTGGCGCTGGCTCTGGCAGATGTCGCCAAGGTCGAAACTCCGGCCAAGCTTGAAGGAAAGGCCCTTACCATGATCCTCACACCGAAGTGAGAAAGGCGTAGACATGCCAAAGATGAAGACCCACAAGGGCGCAAAGAAGCGCTTCTCCGTTACGGCGAAGGGCAAGGTGCGCCGACTCAAGGCTAACAAGAGCCACATCCTCACCAAGAAGACGTCCAAGCGGAAGCGCAACCTGCGCCGTCCGACGACCGTCAAGACGAACGGCGAGGCGAAGAAACTCAAGCGCCTGCTGCAGGCTTAAGGAGACCTTACCATGCCACGCGTTAAATCCAATGTGGTGCGCCTCAAGCGCAAGAAGCAGATCCTCAAGCACGCCAAGGGCGCGTTTGGTGGCCGTTCCAAGCTGTGGAAGGCCGCAAAGGAAACGGTTGAGAAGGGCTGGGTCTACGCCTACCGGGATCGTAAGGCGAAGAAGCGCGATTTCCGTAAGCTCTGGATCATGCGTATCAACGCAGCCGCACGCTTGAACGGCTTGTCGTACTCGACGTTCATCAACGGCATTCAGGCAGCGGGCGTCGAAGTCGACCGTAAGATCATGGCCGACCTCGCCGTGCGCGATGCCGCAGCGTTCACCGAGTTGGCGGACCGAGCCAAGGCGGCTTTGGCCTCGGCCAAGTAAGCGCTTCGAGACGGAAGACTGAAGACGGAAGGGGTGCGCGGCGATTATC
>JAYUWY010000267.1:0-1691 GCA_043753285.1 Gemmatimonas sp.
GGTGCGGCGGGTGCGGCAGCAGCGGCGGGTGCCGCGGGTGCCGCGGGCGGCTGCGACTCAGCCATTGGGGTCCACGCGGAACAAGACCTGACCGTATTCCACGGGCTGCGAATCGGCGAGGAGCACTTCCGTGACCTTGCCGGCGACTTCGGACTCGATCTCGTTCATGATCTTCATGGCCTCGATGATGCAAAGCACCTGGCCCTTCTTCACGGTTTGCCCGACGGTGACGTACGGCTTGGCACCCGGCTCGGGTGCACCGTAGTAGGTGCCAACCATCGGCGACTTCACGTCGGTGCCCTTGGACGCGGGCGCCGCAGCAGGCGCGGCAGCAGCAGCAGGCGCAGGCGCGGCGGCAGCGGGTGCGGGCGCCGCAGCGGGAGCGGCAGGCGCCGCAGCGGCGTACTGCACCGTGCCGCGCGACACCGGCGTCTTCGCGAGGCGAATGCGCAGGCCCTTGTCGGACGAAATCTCCATCGAGTCCACGGTGGATTCGTCGAGCATTTCGAGAAGCTTTTTGACGTAGCGGAGATCAATCATAAAGGAGACTTGAGACTTGAGACGGGAGACTTGAGATAGGGACGGCAAGCTTGAGTGCGGACTCTCACGTCCCACGTCTCAAGTCTCACGTCCGGCTATAGCTGCATTAGTGCGCGATCAAAACTGGTCAACACTTCAGGTCCATCGGAGCTGAGCAAGACATCGTCTTCGATTCTGACTCCGCCCCACCCTTCCACATAAATCCCAGGCTCAATCGTGACCACCGATCCCGATGGCAACGGGGCCTCGGCAGTCTTGGCCAAACGCGGAGCTTCGTGAATCTCTAAGCCGATTCCGTGGCCCGTTGAATGCCCAAATGCGGCCCCATAGCCGCGGCGCTCAATGTAGTCTCTCGCGAGAGCGTCGGCATCCCTTCCACGCATTCCGGCCCGAACAGCAGCCGAAGCGCTCGCGTTTGCTTCGCGAACTACGGCGTAAATCTCGGTTTGGCGCTCGGTTGGTGCTTTGCCAACGACGAAAGTTCTCGTGATGTCCGAGACGTAGCCGCCGCTGGTGGCGCCGAAGTCAATCAAGAGGAGATCGCCGGCTTCAATGACGTGCTGCGTCGCGCGTGCGTGGGGCAACGCCGAGCGCGCACCAGCGGCGACAATGGTCTCGAAGG
Organism: Gemmatimonas sp.; assembly: GCA_043753285.1. Classification (GTDB taxonomy): domain Bacteria; phylum Gemmatimonadota; class Gemmatimonadetes; order Gemmatimonadales; family Gemmatimonadaceae; genus Pseudogemmatithrix. Next base: position 1,163 of record JAYUWY010000267.1, read on the forward strand.
CGGGCTTCTCGCTGCCGGCCAAACGCATTTCCCATTCGAGCGTCGCGGCGACTTCGGACTCGCTCATGCCCACCTTCACCTTGGGCAAAGTTTTCGTGAGCGCGTGTTGGGCGATCTCTACGGCGGCTTTGATGTGCGCGAGCTCGGCGTCGTCTTTGGATTCGCGCAGAATCTCGACGAGGTTGAGCGCAGGACGCCAACGCCATGCGGCACCTTCACTGCCAGGCACCACGAAGCGCGTGGCGTCCTGATGCGTTGTGTGGGCGGATTCGAAGGCGACGACTTCGATTTGCGGGATCTGTCTTAACTCGCTCCACAGGCGCACCCAGAGTGAATTGGGCTCGATCACCACGCGCACGTCGCGCGTGACTTCGAGCTTCACCTGCGCGGCGTAGCGAAAGTCGGTGAGGAGAATGGCCTCGTTGGCAGTAACAATCACGAGTCCGTTGGAACCAGTGAAGCCCGTCAGATAGCGCACGTTCGGCAACGCGCTCACCAACAGCGCGTCGAGTTCACTGGCGACGAGCGC
>JAYUWY010000268.1:0-6918 GCA_043753285.1 Gemmatimonas sp.
TGCAGCGCGGCAACTCCACGGCATCGAATGGCGACATTCAACTGCGCCAACTGATGGCGACGTTTCGTTCGCCGGAGCCGCGCCAGTTTGGACAGATTATCGAAATTGGCGTTGGGCTCTCGCAGTACGCCAATTATTCGGGCACTGATGTCGTAACGGGCGACGACGCGAAGCCGCGCAACGCATTTGCGTTTTCGCTCGGATACGGGTTCGTGATTCCGCTTGGTCAGCGCTTTGGTGTCACGCTGATGCAGGACTACGTCACGGCGATCGGCTCGCGCGAAGGACTCCCCGCTGGAGCGAAGCGTTCGCAGGAACAGTACACCACACGACTCGGCCTTCGGTGGCGGGTTCTCGGAGCTCGTCCATGATGCGTCGTCTCGTCGGCATTACTCTCCTCGCCACGCTCTCGCTCACCGCCTGCCGTCCAGCTGCAACGGCAGGCGATGCGCGACTCAGCGGCACGTACGCTGGTGGTTGGCGCTTCCCTGAGCTTCGCGAACCTGTCGTTGGCACGCAGGCGATGATCTCGAGCAATAGCGCGATCGCCAGTGCTGCAGGCGTCGAAATTCTGAAAGCCGGTGGCAACGCGGTTGATGCCGCCGTGGCTGTGGGATTCGCGATGGCGGTCACGTATCCGTTTGCTGGCAACATCGGCGGCGGTGGCTTCATGACGATTCGCATGGCCGATGGACGCACAGGCGCGCTCGACTATCGCGAAGTCGCGCCGCTGGCTGCTACGCGCAACATGTATGTGGATTCCACGGGCAAGCTCACGGGACAGCAACTCACCGGGCATCTCGCCTCGGGCGTGCCGGGTGCCGTGGCGGGTATGGCCGCGGCGCTTGAGCGGTACGGCACGAAGTCGCTCGCCGAAGTCATGGCGCCGGCGATTCGTCTGGCGCGCGAAGGCTTTGCGGTAGATAGCGCACTGTTTGTCTCGCTGCGCGGCGCGCAGGAGCGGCTGTGCGTGTACGCGGGGTGCACGACGTTTTATCCCAACGGTGCACCGCCCGCTCCGGGCACGACGCTGCATCAGCCGGAGCTCGCGCGCTCGTTGCAGTTGATCGCCGAGCAGGGGCCCAAGGCATTTTACGATGGTCCTGTCGCGGAGGCGCTCGTCGCGGAGATGGTGCGCGGCGGTGGCATCATCACGCGTGCGGACTTGCGCGCGTACACGCCTAGGTGGCGCGATCCCGTGGTCTCGACGTATCGCGGTTACACGTTGATCACGATGCCGCCGGCCAGCTCTGGCGGCATCACGATGACGGAGACGTTTAATATTTTGGAGAACTTCGCGCCGCTGCCGCCGTTCGGTAGCCCGGAGTATGTGCACGTGTTGTCGGAGGCATTTCGCCGCGCGTTTATGGATCGCAACGCAAAGCTCGCCGACGCGGACTTCGTGCCCGTGCCGCGCGAGCAGTTGGTGTCCAAGGAATACGCGCGCACGCTGGCGGCGCAGATCAATCCACGCCGCGCGTCACGCACGCCGGCATTTCAAACGGGCCCTGAGCCCGAGCACACGACGCATTTCTCAGTGATCGATGCTGCGGGCAACGCGGTGGCTACCACGACGACAATTAACGGTGGATACGGTTCTGCCGTGTGGGTGCGCGACGGTGGCTTCTTCTTGAACAACGAGATGGACGACTTCGCCGCGCAGCCTGGCACGGCGAACATGTTTGGTCTCATTCAGGGCGAGGCCAACGCGATTCAGCCGGGCAAGCGCATGTTAAGTGCGATGTCCCCGACGATTGTACTCGACTCTGCGGGCGGCGTGTTGCTCGTTGTGGGCGCTGCAGGGGGCCCGACGATTATCACGGCGACGGCGCAGGTGATTCTCAATGTGATTGAGTTCGGCATGCCGCTCACCGAAGCCATGCGTGCCCCGCGCGTGCATCATCAGGCGCTGCCCGATGCGATTCGTCACGAGACGATGGGATTCAGCGATGCGACGTTGCGTCGGTTGCGCCGCATGGGACACACGCTCACCCCGCAGGCGGGGATTGCGAACGTGAATGCGGTGATGCGAAGCAAGGGTGTGCTACATGGAGTGCACGAACCGCGAGGGTCGGGTGGGGCGGTCGGGTACTGATTGTAGACGGAAGACTGTTGAAGGCTTGGGACGAAAGACATAAGACGGAAGGTAAAAACAACAGCGGCCCGCACTGAGCTTCAGTGCGGGCCGCTGTTGCAGGTACCTTCCGTCTTAAGTCTTCCGTCTTAGAGCGAAGCTTAAGCGCCACGTACCGTCAGCTGCGAAGTAAGCGTCACTGTGAGTGCGCCACCCGCTGCCAAGCAACCTTCGTAGTCCGTGGTCTGCGCAGCAACAACGCCACCCGCTGCGGCGCCGACTGCGGCACCAGCCACCGTGCTCTTCGTGTCGCGGCCAAGTACCTGGCCAGCAATCGCGCCAATCGCGGCACCCGTTGCAACCTTACCAGCCTGCGTCGCGTTGTTCTGCACGCGATGGTAGGACAACGTCGCCACGCGCGTCACGTCAGCGTCGAGCGGCGTCGTGTTGCCACGCACCGTGATCGACACGGGATTGAATGCGAGCTTCACCTTGTCGGTGCCATTCTGACCACGAGCGGACTCCACCACTTCGAGCGTGACTTCTGAGCCCGCCGGAATCGTGACGTTGTTGGTCGCGTTGAGGTCCGCAGTCGTGGTGGCGGTGAAACGATCGCCGACCTTATGCGAGTTGGTGCAAACGCGCGGACCGCTGACGAGTGACATCGTTGCGCCAGCAGAGAGCGCGCCCGTACGGGCCACAGCCGGAGCCGGCGTCGTGCGAGCAGGTGCCGGCGTGGCGCGAACCGGTGCCGGCGTCGCTGGGGCCGACGTCGGTGCGGTGTCGTTCAACGCGGCGATGGAATCGGCTGGCGCAAGTTCAATTTCGCGGCCTTCGCTGCCCTTGTCGCCGCAGGCCATAAGACCAACGACGGCGAGCAGCGCGAAGGAACGCTGGATAGTTTTCATCATCATCTGGTACTCCAAGTAATGGGGGTTCTAGTTTTCAAAGATACCCTATGAACCGCGATTTGTGACATCCCTCTTTCGAGTGATACCGTGGGTCCGTCCTTATAGGGGGCGCATCGCGTACGGCCTGGTGTGTGTGGTGGTCTCCACGGCACTCTTTGCGTGGATTCCAACGCTCATTCGCCATGCGCTCGACGCGATGGGGCGCGGTGCACCATTGCGCGACATCCGCATGACTGGCGCCCTGATGATTGGCGTCACATTGACGATGGCCGTCTTCCGGTTTCAGATGCGCGACATCCTCAACGGCGTCTCGCGCGTCATTGAGCACGATTTGCGCGAAGATCTCTTTGCGCGCCTCACTCGTCTCGACCCAGGCTGGTACAGCCGTACACGCACCGGCGAGTTGATGGCCAAGCTCACCAACGATTTGGGTGCCGTGCGCATGGCCGTGGGACCCGCCGTCATGTACCTCACTAACACTGTGTTCGGCGGCGTGTTCGCGCTGTCGTTTATGTTCGCCATCTCGCCGCGCCTCACGTTCATTGCACTCGCGCCGATGATTGGTCTGCCATTCATCACCCTGCGACTCGGCAAAGCCATTCACGATCGCTTTGAGCGCGTGCAGTCTCGCTTCGGCGATCTCACCACACTCGTGCAAGAGCATCTGTCCGGCCTGCGCATCATTCGCGCGTATCGGCAGGAGCCCGCTGAGCAGGAGCGGTTCGCGAGCATCAGCCACGACTACCTCGAGCGCAATGTAGCGCTCGTGAAACTCAACGCGTTGATGGCTCCCAGCTTCACGTTTTTCGCGGGACTCGGTGCAGCCGCAGTGATTGGCTTTGGCAGCGCGCAGGTCGTCGCGGGAAAGATCAGCATCGGCGCATTCGTCGCGTTTGGCCTGTACTTGGCCAACCTCACATGGCCGCTCATCGCGCTCGGTTGGGTCACCAGTCTATTTCAACGTGGCGCCGCATCGATGACGCGCCTGCTCGAAATCCTGGACGGAGTCCCAACGATTGCTGACCCCGCAGAGCCAGTGGCACTTCCAGCGACGAACGGCGGCCGCTCGATTACCCTCGAGGGCGTGCGCTTTGCCTACCCCGTGCGTGGCAACGAATCGCCGCGCGAGGTATTGCACGACATCTCGGTCACGGTGCCCGCGGGCGGTTCGCTGGGAATCGTTGGCGCCACGGGGAGCGGGAAGAGCACGCTCCTGGAACTCATTCCGCGGCTCGCGGATGTGTCGGGCGGGCGAATACTTTTAGATGGTGTTGATGTGAGGCACATCACACTTTCGGTGTTACGTCAGGAGATTGGATTCGTCCCACAGGAAAGCCTTCTGTTCAGCGAAACCCTTACAGCGAACCTGGCGTACGGGACCGCGATTGAGGGCGATGCGAAGTGGGCCGCAGGCGTGGCCCAGCTCACGGACACCATAGAAGGTTTTCCGGCAGGCTGGGACACGATGTTGGGCGAACGTGGAATCAATTTGTCGGGCGGTCAGAAACAGCGTGCTGCACTCGCACGCGCCTTGGCACGACGGCCCAGTGTGGTGATTTTAGATGATGCGCTGTCGGCAGTTGACACGCATACGGAAGCAGCGATTTTGCGTGGCTTGCGGGAAGCATTGGTCGGGCGGACAGCGATTATTGCATCGCACCGCATTACGGCCATCCGCGATGCTCACTGGATTTTGGTGATGGATGACGGGCGCGTTGTGGAGCAAGGCAGACACGACGAGTTGCTCGCACTGAAAGGACGATACTGGACGCTGCTGCGCCGACAGCAGCTGGAAGAAGAAATTGAGCAGGATCCCGCGGTCTAACACGCCGTGAAAGAATGCAGGACCCGAGTGGCGGACACTGCCGAGGGGCAGGCCCGTCTGGCTACTCGAACTTTGATGCAAAGAGGATTACCAATGCTTCGTCGCTCCGTTCGTACAGCACTCGCCGCTGTCGCGCTGGTTTCCGTTTCCGCATTTGCTGTCCAAGCGCAGGGACTCGGCGTGTCTGCTGGCATCGCGCTTCCGACCGGCGACCTTTCCGACGCCGAAGCGGGGCTGGGCTTCCAGCTTGGCGGTCAAGTCTTGAAGAACTTGCAGGGTCCGCTCGACATTCGCTTCAACGCAGATTTCACGCGCTTCGGCATTGATGCATCCGGCGTTGACGGCAGCTACTCGAACATCAGCGGAATGGCCAATCTCGTGTACAACATCAACACGACCAGCGGTTTCCATCCGTACCTGCGTGGCGGCATTGGCTTCGGCAGCTCCACTGTTGACATTGACGGCGTCGGCTCTGACTCGGAGTCTGGCATCGGCTTTAACATCGGCGCGGGCTACCATTTCGAAATGAATGGCAAGAAGTGGTTCACCGAAATCCGATATGTAAGCCAGGACGCCGGTGGTGACCCGATCACTTACATCCCGATCGTACTAGGATTCCGCTTCTAATCGGATCGTAGAACCCGAAACACAGAGCCCCGCGGCGCTTAGCGCGGCGGGGCTCTGTGTGGTGAAGAAGAGATTGTGAAGGAACCCGCGGTCGTCCGGGTCTGATTGGCGGCCAACTTAAATCCCTTTCGGAGGTTGCATGTTGTCAGCTATTCGTCGTGCGGTTGCGGTGGCTTCGTTGGTCGCGGTGTCGTCCACGGTTGCCCAGGCGCAGGTGAAGGTTGAGGAGCTTCGCGTTGACGTGGCGGCATTGCAGATGATGGGCGGCGACATGGTGTTCGGCGCCGGCATCCCTGGCAGTGTGGCCCTCGGCATTTACCTGAACGACAAGCTGGCACTGGAGCCGACGCTGGGCTTCGGCTACTTCAAGCCCGACGGTTTTGATGCCACCACAGTCCTCACGCTCGGTGTGTTTGCTCCTTACTACTTCGCTGGCGACCGCGGCCACAACGGCCTCTTCGTTGCACCAGGCGTCGAGATTACGAAGATGACGGACATTGACGCAGCCATCGATTTCGGTGCTGACGTTGGCTACAAGAAGGCGATCAGCCCCAAGGTCTCGTGGTCTGCTGCTGCGACCTTCCGCGCTGGTGACTCCTACGACCCGGATTCGATGATTGGCGGCCGTTTCGGACTCAGCGTTTTTTGGCGCTAAGCTGCCCAAGTCTGGAACTTCAAAGCCCCGCGGCGCTGTGCGCCGCGGGGCTTTGTCTTTTCCTGCACGTTCACGCTAGATCCGGTTGAGGATCCAGTCAGGCGTAAAGCCCTGTAGCCAGTTGGCCAGCAGCGTGAAGCGATTGCTCACCATCAGCCCGCCCACCAGCAGCAACAGCGCGCCCGCCATGCGATTCACCCACACCATGTGGCGGCGCACCTTCGCAAACAGCTCGATAAACCGCTCTACCATCACCGCAGCGGCCACAAACGGCACTGCTAGGCCCATGGAGTAGGCGCCCAGCAGCGTGAGGCCACGGCCCAGATCAGCCTCATTTGCAGCCATCGTGAGAATGGCGCCGAGAATGGGGCCAATGCACGGCGACCAACCCGCGCCAAATGCGATGCCAACCACCAGCGTGCCGAAGTAACCCAGCGGCTTGTTGGCGAGGTGCAAGCGTGTGTCCTTCATCAAGAACGACAAATTGAACACGCCCAGCAAATACAAACCGAAAATGATGATGAGCACGCCACCCACGCGGCTAATCACATCGCGGTAGCGCAGCATGATTTGGCCAAACACCGTTGCGCCGGCGCCGAGTGCTAAGAAGATCAGCGAGAAGCCCGCGACGAAGAGCAACGCGTGCACAATCGTATCACGCCGTGAACCCTGGAGATCCTCGAGGTTCATACCCGTGATAAAACTGATATAGCTCGGCACCAGCGGCAGCACGCACGGACTCAAGAAGCTGAGGAGTCCTGCACCAAACGCGATGAACAGACTGAGCGAACTCGTTTCCATGCTTAGGCGCTCCCGCGCTGGCAAT
>JAYUWY010000269.1:0-3455 GCA_043753285.1 Gemmatimonas sp.
GCGACGATCACCTGAAACATCAACAGGCGGTCACCACCACTGATCGCACTCGATGGATCAATGTTTGGCGCAAACGGCTGCAGTCCGCGCATCGCCGTGTTGGTGATATTCGACACCGATGGTGGATTCAAATTCATTGCCGTCATGCCCAGCGTGCCGCCAATGGGACCCGCGGGCACTCCGGGCAACTTGAGGACCGACGGCACACCTGGAATCAGCATCATCGGCGGGATGAGCGGCGGAACAACGCCTTGCACCGCTGCCGAAATAATCGACGCTTCACCGGCCGGCAGTGCCGCTTCGATGCCCAATGGAGTCACCGCTGCGCCGGCAACAGCGGACGTTGCGAGTGACGCCTGCGACGCTGCCGACAAGAACGACGGGTCCAGCGCGCTCGCCTGCGAGAACAGCGAAGCCGCCTGCGAGAACAGCCCCGCATCCGACGCCACGAGTCCGCGGCTATACAACATGAACGCATCGAAGTTGCTGGTCTGCTTCTGCGCGACCGCTGCGCGCTCCTCGTCCGTCAGCCGCACGCCGAGTTGGTCGAAGATCTTGAACACCAACTCCTTCTGCATGTCGAAGAACGTGTCTTGCTCACCGGTCACGTCGGCCGGCGCCGAGATGTTCGCGTCCGCAACGGTGACAATGCTCGTGCTCAAGGTCAGCGCCGTGCCGCCCTGCACAATGCTGCCGTTGACGAGACGTCCCGCCTGAATCAGATGTCCGGCGCGGACCGCGCTGTTGGGATCCACAGCTCCGGTGGCGCCAAGTTGGATCTCGTCGGCGAGCGCCTGCATGCGATCGCGCTCCACGAGCGTCAACTGCTTCGACTTGCTCAAATCTGTGATGATCAACTCGGCCAGCCCACGCTCCAGCGGTGCGAGCGTCGCGGCGTCTGGGCCGGAGTACTTCAGGGCCGGGACCGCGACAGTGCGCGGATCGCCCGGCGTGGCAGATAGTTCAGCTTCCGCCGCGACCGCTGCCTTGGCGCGAGCGATGGACTCGTCGCGTGAGAGCGCTACGAGACGATTGCGAACCTGCGTGGCCGTGCGTCGCCCGCGCAACGAATACCACGGACGGCGAATGCCCAAATACTGATCGTAGGCCGCACGCGCGGTGATGAAATCGGGCACCTTCTCAGCGCTCATTCCTGCGTACAACGCCGACACGCGGTCCTTGGGCGCGAGCTTGCGTGCCTGCTCGAGCACCGTGGACGCTTCGGCGAAGCGATCCTTCTTATAGTAGGCGATACCCAGCGAGCGGAGCGCGGCGACATTCTCCGGCTCAGCGGTGCGCGCGGCTTCGAGCCGCGCGATGGCCTCGGGGGTCTGCGCCCGGGCGGATGTGGCCGCGCCGACGAGTAGTGCGAGAAGAAAAAAATGTCGAGTGATGCGCATCACGCCTCCGAGGGGCGACGGGGCGTCGCCACCAGATACGTTCGCACCGTCCTAGGCCTCTGGCAAGGGACGATTGTAGCGTAGCGCACACGTCGCGCATGGTGCATTCTATGTCCCATGCCTCAAGCCCAAACACGCACCCGATCTGCGGAGCCTTACGACGTTGCAATCGTCGGCTCCGGCGCAGGCGGCGGTATGGCCGCCTACGAACTCACCAAGGCCGGCGCCCGCGTCGTCCTCCTCGAAGCCGGTGGTCACTGGGATAACAGCAATTCTCAGTACTCGGCGATGCTCAAGATGCCGTACGATTCGCCACGTCGCGGTGCGTCAACTGCAGACCGCCCATTCGGTGAATGGGACGCGTGCATCGGCGGCTGGCAGATTCCGGGCGAGCCATATACGCGCGCCGAAGGTACGAGATTTGACTGGTGGCGCGCCCGTATGCTGGGTGGCCGCACGAACCATTGGGGCAGAATTTCGCTCCGGTTTGGTCCCGACGACTTCCGTGGCAAGTCAATTGACGGCATGGGTGACGATTGGCCCATCACGTACAACGACGTGAAGCCGTGGTACGATGAAGTCGATCGCCTCATCGGCATCTTTGGTAGCATTGAGAATTTGCCCAACGAGCCCGACGGCATCTTCCACGACGCACCAGCGCCGCGTTACTACGAGCGTCGCGTCAAGGAAACGGCCGACAAGATGGGCATCACGTGCATTCCCGCACGCTTGTCCGTCATTACGAAGCCACACAACAATCGCGCGCCCTGCCACTACTGCGGCCAGTGCAATCGCGGTTGCATGACGAACTCCAATTTCTCGTCGCCCAATGTTTTGATCTTCCCGGCACTGCGCACCGGACGTCTCACGCTGATCACCAACGCGATGGCGCGTGAAGTGACGACCGGCGAAGACGGCAAGGCGACGGGCGTCAGCTACATCGACAAGACCACGGGCGAAGACAAGCACGTGAACGCCAAGGTCGTCGTGCTCGCGGCGTCTGCACTTGAGACCGCGCGCATCTTGATGAACTCCAAGTCAACGCGTCATCCGCAGGGATTGGCCAACTCCAGCGGCGTGCTCGGCAAGTACATCACGGACACCACAGGCACTGACGTCGCGGGATTTATTCCGTCGCTCGTCGACGTGCCGCGCCACAACGCCGATGGCGTTGGCGGCAATCACATCATGATGCCGTGGTGGCTCGACAACAAAAAGCTCGACTTCCCGCGCGGCTACCACATCGAAGTGTGGGGCGGACTCGGCACGCCGTCGTACGGATTCATGGGCGGCATCGAGCGCTACCCAGAAGGCGGCGGCTACGGCGCCGATCTCAAGGGCCAGTATCGCAAGTATTGGGGCGCGACGGTTGGCTTCTCTGGTCGCGGTGAGATGGTTGCCAATGACAAAACGTTCTGCGAGCTCGATCCCACTGTTACGGACAAGTGGGGCATTCCCGTCCTCAAGTTCCATTGGGAGTGGCGCGACTCCGAGTACAATCAAGTGAAGCACATGCAGGAGACTTTCCGCGCGATTATCGCCGAGATGGGCGGTCAGGTGTGGAGCTCAATGCCAACGCGCGAACAGGGCTACGGCATCGCCAACGGCGGCGCCATCATTCACGAACTCGGCGGCGTGCGCATGGGCACCAACGAGCGCGATTCTGCACTCAACAGCAATTGCCAGGCGTGGGATTGCGAAAACTTGTTCGTCGCCGACGGCGGATCGTTTGTGTCGCAGGCCGACAAGAATCCCACGTGGACGATTCTTGCGCTCTCAATGCGCACGAGCGCCTACATCACGCAACAGCGCCGCGCGGGGGTGCTCTAATGAGCGATATGGATCGTCGCGACCTACTCACGGCGCTAGCCGCGATTCCCGTTGCACTCGCCATTCCTTCTGAGGGCATTGAGCGCGCTGCAGCACACGCGGCCGATGCACTCGAAGCCGAAGAGCAAGCGCAGCAGCCCACGGCGTATGTGCCCAAGAACTTCACGGCCGACGAGTATCGCCTCGTGCGCATGCTCGTGGACTATGTGATTCCGCGCGACGCAC
>JAYUWY010000270.1:0-1688 GCA_043753285.1 Gemmatimonas sp.
CTGCACCACTCGGTTCGCGCTGACTTGTCATAACTCAAGGCAACGCAACCAACAGCGGCTCCCACACGCAGGACTCCAGCGACAAGTCAAATCGCCGCACCTCGAGCGTCGGGCGGGCAGATTCGGTGACGGCGTGGCCGATGCCAACCATCGTTGATCCGTCGCTGACAAAATGCGGATTCTCAGCCCAGTCCGCAGGGAGTTCGATATCCGCGCACGCCCGACGATTCTCAAGATCAACGATCGTCGCGAACACGCGCATCCGTGCATCGATTGTCACACGCGCCGCGTCTGCAACGCCGCCCGGTGGTGCAGTCCAATCCTTATGCACAAACACCAGCCACCCGTTCTGCAATACTTCAATGGTGCTGAGCAGCGGCATGATGGTGAACCGGTTGGCACCAGTGGCCGCTTGCAACGCCTCGTCGAGATTTGGCGGAATTGGCCGACGAGTGCGCCGTGGAAGCAGGAATGAATACTGCGGACTGAGCGATGTGTCGGAGACGAACGCGACGTCACTCCAAAGCACGGCGACTACAACGTGGCGAGGACTCACGGCCACAACGGAGCGCGGAAATGCCGCAAGCCCGAGTTGTTGACGAACCAGCGAATCGGGAATCGGAAGGGCCGCACGAAAGGCGCGACTCCCTGCACTGAGGATGCCGATTGTCGTCAACGAGTCGGGCATCAGCGAAGCAACGACGAGACTGGCTCCGCGTGGTGCGACTGACGCAACGGAACCAAGTCCCGGAGCGTGCCACAGGAAGTCGCCGTCCGATCGACGGAAGACCGATACGCGTCGCGTGGTGATGTCGGTGACGACGACCGAGTCGGCGCCCCAAGTGGTCATCGCCGTCGGTCCGCGAAATTCTCCAGGTCCATCGCCATCGCGACCGAACGACATGACGGGTTTTCCGCCGGTGTCAAACTCAACCACCCGTCGTTGTACCTGATCGGACACGAAGACGTGCCCATCGGGCGCGATGAACGCTCGTGTCAGTCTCGCGACGTAGAAGGAGTCACTCTCGACCAACGTGTCAATCGCTGTCAGTCGCGCGACGCGGTCAACTGGTGGCGCGGAATCCGCGCGGCTGCAGGCGACACCGATCGTCGTCGAGAAAGCCGTCAGTGCGACCTTAGCTAGAGAACTCACAGTGCGCTGGTGCATTCTTTCGGGCCCGTGCGAGAAGTGAATAAGTGCTAATTGGATCCGTCGCGGAGTCTTCGGCAACTAGTGCGCCAGACTCGTACAGTAGCAGTCGCACGTCTTGCGGTGGGAGTGCTGGCCATGGGCGCCTCAAGACACCATCGATGGGCAGTCGAAGCGGCACGGCCGCCCGGTGCTCTCGTTCGGTTGGCCTGCGACGCCAACGATAAGCTAGGATGCCTGGGTCACACGCACGCAACTCTTCTAGCGGTCGAGATGGCGCGCTACAACCAAAGCACATGCCGGGCTCGAGGACGACAACGACTAGGGACGTTGCGGACGGACCCTCAATCCTCAACTCCGAGTACGGTGGCGCGACCGTGGGTGCATTGCACGCGATCGAACTCATCGCTGCGACTGCGTATGAAAGAAAGGGAAGGAGCGTCCGAATCATTAGTTGCGAGAGCCCAGTGGAAGGGCGAGCGGTCAGTGCCCAGTGAGGTCGACTCGGTTGCTACCGGCCATATCCGAAGTCGGCGGC
>JAYUWY010000271.1:0-1684 GCA_043753285.1 Gemmatimonas sp.
TCAGGCGTCGTCGCGCTCACGCGAAAATCGGGATGCGGCCAAATAATCGCGACGCTCGTGCGCGCATCCACTTCGCTAATCACTCCGACAAGTCCGTCCGCATTCACCACGGCACTCAGGCGCTGCACGCCCTGCGTGGCGCCGGCCGAGAGCATCACGGTGTGCTCGTCACCTGTTCCACGACCGACCAACGCTTCAGCGGGCACGTAGCCCCATTGGAGCGCGGCGCCGAGTCCAAGCAGCGAGCGCAGTCGCACGTTCTCTGCGCTGATTGATTCGAGTCGCAGGGCGCGAGCCACACTGCTGTCGTTAATCACGCGCAGCGAGTCCTGCGCGACGAGCGCGCGGCCCGTCTTGAGCGCGCGCGTCTGCAGCATCGCCAAGGGACTAATCAAGTTGCCGCGAATCGCACTGGACACACGCGCTCGCGGCGCATCGGGCATCACCAACAGGAGCGTGGCGACCATCGCACACGCGATCGCAATCGCGGTGTCGGCACGCGAGTCCCCCCGTGAGGCGCGCGGCAAGAGCGGCCCTAACTCAGGTGGTCAACACCGACCAGTACTTCGCCTCATCATCGAGGATGCGGCCCGTGCCGCGTACCACGCACGTGAGCGGATCCTCGTCCACATGGATCGGCAGTCCCGTCTCTTGCGTCAACAACACGTCGAGGCCGCGAATCAACGCGCCGCCACCGGTCATCACGATGCCACGATCCACAATGTCGCTCGCGAGTTCTGGCGGCGTGATCTCCAACGCACGACGCACCGCGTTGACGATCTGCTGAATGGGCTCTTGAATGGCTTCGCGAATTTCTTGCGAGTGCACGCGCACCGTCTTGGGAATACCAGACACCAAGTCGCGTCCCTTCACTTCCATCTCGCGCTCTTCGCCCAGCGGAGCCGCGCTACCAATCTGAATCTTGATGAGCTCGGCCGTCGGCTCGCCGATGAGCAAGTTGTACGCCTTGCGCATGAACTGCACGATGCTCGCATCGAGTTCATCGCCGCCCGTACGAATCGACGTGTCGCTCACGATACCAGAGAGCGCAATCACCGCGATCTCCGTCGTGCCGCCGCCAATATCAATCACCATGTTGCCCGTCGGTGTTTCTACCGGCAGTCCAACACCAATTGCCGCCGCCATTGGCTCAGCAACCATGAACACTTCTTTTGCACCCGCGCCAAGTGCAGAGTCACGCACCGCGCGCTTTTCTACTTCCGTGATTCCCGATGGCACGCACACAATCACGCGCGGCTTCACCTTGAACACATGATTCTTGATGATCAACTCGAGAAAGAAGCGCAGCATCTTCTCGGTGACTTCGAAGTCGGCGATGACGCCGTCCTTCATCGGGCGCACGGCAATCACACCTTCGGGCGTGCGGCCCAACATACGCTTTGCTTCAAGTCCAACGCCTTTGATCTTCTTTGTTTCGCGATCAATCGCAACGACACTCGGCTCGTTGAGCACGATGCCTTCGCCCTTCACGTAGATCAACGTGTTCGCTGTTCCTAGGTCCACCGCAATAGCATTTGCGGGAAATAATCCTCCGGACTGAAAGAACGGGAACTTGAACATTGCGACGGGGCTCGGAAAAGGCGGAACAGCTTGCTGTACTTGAAGTTAGGCGCGGGGACGACTGGACGGAAGACTAAAGACGGAAGCCAACCGCAACATCGCC
>JAYUWY010000272.1:0-6885 GCA_043753285.1 Gemmatimonas sp.
GACGATGCCGCCACCGCGCCGCCCACAATCACGGCCACGGGCAACAGCGCGTTGAGCGCCACGCCAATCGCGATCATTCCCGCGCCGCTGACGATTCCCAGACCAGCGGCCTGCGCACCGCTAGAGCGCCGCGCATGCAGCAAAGCTTCCAGGCGTACGTGCACGCGGCTCGCATCGGCCGCCACCGCCATCGCACTCACCTCGTCGGTGCGCGCGAGCGGAAACCCGCGACCGTCGAGCCGCGTGAGTGCGCGAATCGCGCCCGCGAATCCGCCGCGTGGACCCCACACCACGCGATCGGGAAACCGCCGCACTTCGCGGAGATTCTCGTCCGAATCCATCATCGAGTGCAGCTTCGTGAGAATCTCGCGCGGCGTTCCGCTCACCACGCGCGTCGCCACAAACGTCGCCGGCCCAGCGAGCGCGGCCAACACGCCGCGCTCCTCCGGCAACACCACGCGCATGCGCTCTTCAATCAGCGCTTGCCGCAGCGTTGTGGCGCTCATGCCAACTTCGGCGCCGAGCGCAATGAGCTCGGCTTCCGTGAGCGTCTCGGGGACTTCCGTGCTCGCGGCCTGCAACTCGGCGGCACGCTGCAACACGCGCTCAAGCGCGGCGCGGTGCAGGACGGGCGGGGTGGGATCCGCCATTTAGATGCCTTGGAAAGAGAGAGCGATCTGTCGCTGCATTTCGCTGACCATCACGTCGGGCATGGGGAACGCGACCGCGAGTGCGGCGAGCGCGCCGCCTTCCGGTGCGGTCTTGCCCATCTGCGCCAAATACCAGCGTGCGTAGCGCTCACCGCCGCCGGGCACAACTTGCTCGACGAGCATCGCGCCGCCGCGTACGAGTCCGTTGCCGATGTACTTCGCGCCCAAGCCTTCGCGCTGTTGCGCGGGCGTGAGGTGATCATCGACCGCGACCTTCGCGATGCTACCCGCGGCTTCGTGAGCAAACACATAGAGCAGTACTTCGGCAGAATCTGCCGTGGCAGGAAACGCGATGGCGTACTGATTCGCGCGCTCGCCACCGGGAATGGCGCGACCCTCGCCGCCAAGAGTGAGCGTGAGAATGAGATCTCCGCTGGCTTGCTGCGTGTAGTTGAGAAACCGCTGCAAGCCAGGACGCCACGTGCTCTGCCACAGCGAGTCGCTCGCGGCGAGTGCGCGTTCGCGCGCGCGGAACTGCTCCAACCAGTACGTCTTGTAGAACACGTCGTACTCGACCTGCACGGCATCCACAAACTTGCGAAGCCACGCGCGATCCTCGGCCTTGGGAAACTGCTGCCCAATGAACGCGACAATGGCTTGTACTTCGCGATTGTTCGCGCGGCGCGGATCGCCTTCGTTGCGCAGGAAGTACTCGACGGCCTGCTTCATCTCCGGCCACGTGCCGAAGTAGAGCGCGAGAAACTGTCCGTCGAGTAGCTGCTTGGCCGCAGCCGGATCACCGGCGAGCGCGTTGCGTTGTTCGTCGAACGCGGTGTAGATGCTCCGCGTGTTCTTCACGAGCGTGATGCGCTCGCGGTAGCCGCGGTCAAAGATCGGAACAGTCGCGGTGTCATCTTGGAGCAGCGCGAATGCGTGCAGCCAGAGGTCCACGTGCTCGCGCGTCTTCACCGGCCATTGTGGGCCGGGAGCGGGCAAGGCTTCACCGCGACGTCGCTGCGCGTCACCCGGCGTGGCACACAGGGCCAGCGCCGTAAGCGCGAGAATTAGGGGGCGGATCGTCCGCACGTAACGCAAAACTTCCATTCGGATTCCATCTCGGCGCTGCATCCGGCACAGCGTCGGATGCGCAGGTTGAGTCCGCAGTGCGGGCAGTACTTGAGCGTGCGATCCGCAGGGAGCGCACGGGAGCAATACGGACATTCGTCGGCCGGTGATTCGTCCAGCACCACATTCACGACCGGCGTGGGGACTGATACCCCGCGCGGCGCGGCGGGGATCACTGGCGGCGCCGCGACTGGCGTTACCGGCAACACCGGAGTCACCGGCGCCGCGACGACAGGCGTCGCCAGCGGCGTAAGCGGGCGCATATCAATGCTCGTGTCTCCTGCGAGCACTTCCTGCGCATGCGTGCTGGAGATGCGGATCTTTGCGGTGCGATATGTCGCCAAGGCGCCCAGATCTGGATTGGGCGAGTTCAACTCGTTCTTGAGGTCGTCCTGCATCAAGTCGTCGGCAAACACGTAGCCGTGTTCACCAGCGAACAGTTGCATCACGGCGTGCAGGTAATCGTCGTTGCTATTGAGCAGCCCGTCGCGGCGCGCAGCGCGATACGGCACCAACGTGTCGAGCACTTCACTGACTTCGATGGGGCGCGCCAGAGCGTCGGCCTGTTGAGCCGCGAGTACGAGTCGTCGAAAAAGTGCGGCGAGCGCGTCGGTAGTCATTTATGGGACCCGAGGCAAAGATGCCGAGGGTTTGAAGCTGACGCTATCGGGAAACGGCGCGGTCTCTGTCGTGCGGCCGCCTTTGGCGCGGTAGGCCGCGAGCCACGCATCAAAGTCGCTTTCAATCGCGCCGCCAGAATGCGACTGATCAGCCGCGGCTCGCGTGGCGAGATGATTGGCGTACTCGTTTTGCGGATGGCCGTTGTGGCCGCGCACCCAATGCCACGCCACCGCGTGCGAGCCCGCAGCGCGCAACGCGTCGTGCCACAGCGCGAGATTTTCAATCGGGCCCGTTTTGCGCTTCCACCCGGCGCGCGCCCACCCGTGCACCCAACTCATCATGCCGTCGACGATGTAGCGGGAGTCGGTCGTGAACATCACGCGGCAGCGCTGATCTTTTGCGCCGAGTGCGCGGAATGTTTCGGTGACGGAGCGCAGCGCCATGCGATTGTTGGTCGTGGATGGCTCGCTCACCCACAAGTCGCGGCGCGTAAGGCGACCGTCGCTGTGTTGATACTCAAGTAGCACGCCCGCGCCGCCGGGATTGTCGCCTTCTTTCCCGTTGCCCAAGCATGACTCGTCCGCGTACACCGCGATAAGCGGCAGCGAATCACTCACCGCACAACCTCGAGCTCGTCGGCTTCATCGAGATACAGGGTGAGCAATGCGCCCGTGGATGGATGGCGCGCGATGATTGCCTCGCGCCCTTTGATGAGCGTGAGGCGTTCGGGAATCACGAGATACTCCGTGCCGCGGCGCATCACCATCACGCGCTGCTGCTTGGTGACGGCGCGCTCGAGCGCATCGTACTGCCTCACGCTCAACTGCCCCACGCGACCCCCTTCGGTCCGCACCAGTCCACGATGAAGCGCGTCAGCACTTCTGTCGCCGTGTTGATTTCATTCACTGGAACGTACTCCTCGGCGGCATGCGCGAGGCCAATGTCGCCAGGTCCAAAGCAAATCGCCGGAATTCCTGCGGCAGTGAGCAGCGCGGCATCTGTCCAGCAGCTCAAGCCTTCGATCGGCGCAGTGTGACCGACAGCGAGCGCCGCTGCAGAGAGACCCGTGACAACCGGATGATCGGCAGACACATCGTTGGGCTGTTGAATCAAGCCGGGCGTGACCTTTGCGCTGAAATGCGGCGTGCGGGCGGCAACGCGCGCGATGGCCGCTTCAATCTCGTGCACGAAGTGCGCGCCATCCTCGCCTGGGAGTGTGCGGCGTTCGAGGCCGACGTTGCACCATGCGGGATACGAGCTCAGCGTGCCGTCGCTCGCGATGGGTCCCGCGTGAAACGACGCGCGACCCAACAACGGATGCGTGATGTTCGGCAACACATCGCGTTGATACTGATCGAGCTCCGCGAGTAAGAGCGCCGCATGCGTGACGGCGTCAACGCCGATGTCGTAGCGAGATCCGTGTGCGGCGCGGCCAGCCACACGCACATCGGCCCACGAGAAGCCGCGATGTGCGGGGCAGATTGCGAGTCGCGTGGGTTCAGTGACAATCGCCGCGTGCGCCGTGACGCCCAGCTCGAGAATAGTGCGCGTACCGGCGCTCTCCCACTCTTCGTCGACGACAGCGGTGATGATGACTTCGCCGCCGAGTCCGGAGGCAGCGGCGCGGAGTGCTGCGGCGCACATGGCGGCGACGCCGGCTTTCATGTCGCAGGAGCCACGACCGTAGAGCTTGCCGTCGCGTTCTTCAGGAGAGAATGGCGCGTGCGTCATGCCCGCGACACCAACGGTGTCGAGGTGGCCGTTTAAGATGAGCGAACGTCCGCCGTGTCCACCGCCAATACGTGCGAGCACGTTGGGGCGTCCGGGTGCGGACTCAATGAGATCGACGGTGAATCCCCATTCGCGCAGGACATTGGCGAGGAGATTTGCGGCAGCGCCTTCGCCCGGTGCATCAGCGGCGAAGGCAGGGTTGCGAGAGTCGCACGCGATCAGCGCGCGCGCGAGCGCGAGGGCGTCGCCGGGCGGAGTGCTCACGTCACGCCGCACGGGAGCCCCCGGAAATCACTTCTTGGCGGCGGGCTTCTTCGCGGCCGGCGCGGCTTTCTTCGGTGCAGGTACGGCCTTCTTCGCTGCGACCGGAGCGGCTTTCTTTGCCGCGACAGGAGCAGCAGCCTTTGCGGCAGCCGCGGCCTTAACTTCCGGCTTCACGGGAAGCGCCTTGCCCTTGTTCTTCTTCAGCCATGCGGCTTCGGCTTCGATGAGGAGCTTGTCGGCTTCTTCCTGCGTCATCTGGCCGCGGCGCACCATATACTGGATGAGATCGCGCGCGGACTCAATGGAGAACGCGACGAGACCAGAAGCGGCGCCGATGACATCCTTCATCGCGGCGGCCATCTTGCTTCCAGCTTCGAGCGAGATTTCGTGCGCCTTGGCCGCCATTTCCGCGACGGTGTCGCGAACGTCTTGGCCGCGATGGCCGGGGCTGCGCTTGGGGGGAATTGGCTTGTCGGCGACGACTTCAGCCGGCTTTTCAGTGTCAGGCATTTTATGGTTGTGCTCAGGTGCGAGGTACTGCAAGAGATGAACGGCGCCAAGTATATGATTTTTCCGACTTTATGCAAGTGACTGCAGGGTCGAAATTTAGCTCATTTTTCACTCTATAGAGCGTGTTTCACTGTGCCGTCACAAGGACATCATAGCGACACTATGCAATCACTTCCGCTTTCTGGCATCAAAATACTCGACTTGTCTCGGGTTCTTGCCGGGCCGCTCGCCGGGATGATTCTTGGCGATTTCGGCGCAAATGTCATCAAAGTTGAACGCCCTGAGGGTGGCGACGACACGCGCGGGTGGGGACCGCCCTTTGATGAGCGCGGCGAAAGTGCCTATTACTTGGCCGTAAATCGCAACAAAATCTCGGTCGCCGCCGACCTCTCTAAGCCGGCGGATCGCGCGCTCTTGGCGCAGCTCATGGCCGACGCCGATGTCGTGCTCGAGAACTTCAAGCCCGGCACACTCGAAAAACACGGACTCGGCGCCGCAACGATGCTCGCCGCGCATCCGCAGCTGCTCTGGTGTACCATCACCGGCTTCGGACTCGACTCACCGCGTCCGGGCTACGACTTCGTGGTGCAGGCAGAAAGCGGTTGGATGGCCATCACCGGTGAAGCCGATGGCGCGCCCATGAAAGTCGGCGTTGCGCTCGCGGATGTGCTCGCGGGCAAGGATGCCGCGCTCGCGATTCTTGCAGCTCTCGCTGGAGGGCGGCGCGGCAATCGACACTTGAGTGTGTCGCTGCTTCACTCTGCCACTGCGGCACTCGTGAACGTCGCGCAGAACGCGCTGGTGACGGGTCGCGACGCGCTGCGCTGGGGCAATGCGCACCCGAATCTCGTGCCGTATCAGTGTTTTGATGCGGCGGATCGGCCGATGGTTGTCGCGGTGGGCAATGATGCGCAGTGGCGCGCGTGCGCGAATGCGTTGGGGCTCCTGGAGCTCTCGGCCGATGCGTCGTTGACGAAGAACGCGGGGCGCTTGGCCGCGCGCGATCGTGTTGTGCAAGCAATCGGCAGCGCGCTGCGCACAAAGAGCGCGGCCGAGTGGATTGCGCGCTTGGATGCCGTGGGGGTGCCCTGTGGCGTCGTGAAGCCTGTACTTGAGGCCCTGCGTGAGGTTGAGTCGTCTTCACTTACTGGCGTGGCCCCTCAGGCCCCAGGCTCGGTGCGTCGGCCGCCTCCGACGCTCGACGAGCACGGAGCGCTGGTGCGCCAGCAGGGCTGGACCGCATTTGCCCCCGAGCGGTAGGGAGATTGTGACCAGGGCTACGGTCGCCTCGTCCCTTCAATGCAACGGACTTGGAGTCGAGAGTCGGTTGGTAGTGCGCGGCCCTGTCCGCGACGCGTGTGTTGGATTACACTAGCGTCGTGCCAGCCAGACAGACGGAGCCCGCTCTCCCAGACGACCTCCTCGACGCCGATCAAGCGGTCATTGACCGCGTGCTCGCCGGGGACCGCAACGCCTTTGGCATCCTAATCGAGCGCTACAGCGATCCGCTGTATCGCCACGCTTACGGGATGACGGGCAGCGCGGACGTTGCGGAAGACATCTTGCAAGTGTCGTTCATCAAGGCGTTTCATCATCTCGCTGAGGTGCGCGGCCGGTTCGATGCGTGGGTGTTTCGGATTGTTGCCAATGGGTGCAAGGACTGGCTCAAGAACATCCGTCGCACGCATCTGAGCTATGAGGAGGACGACCAGCCTTCGGGGTTTGAGACACCGGAGGAAGAGTTGGACCGTGGGGAACTGCGGCGCGATTTGGATGGCGCGCTGGAGGCACTCCCCGACTCGTTGCGAGAAGCCTTTGTGATGAAGCACGTCGAGGGCCGCTCGTACGAAGAGATGGCCGTGTTACTCGACGCGACGGTCGGAGCCCTGAAGATGCGTGTCCACCGCGCCCGAGAGGCGCTGCAGAAATTGCTGGAGGAGCGATACTCGTGATGCTAGATCCTGTTGATCCTCGGAAGGAGACG
>JAYUWY010000273.1:0-1683 GCA_043753285.1 Gemmatimonas sp.
ATTGCGCCGGCGCGGAGTTGGTTGGCGTAGGTCTTGTCGCTTGGGAGCGCCGCGCCGGTTAGGGCGAGCGCGTAAAAGATTCGCGCCTCGGTATCGTCAGGATACTTGGCCGAGAGAGCGGACATCGCGCGCTCGTAGGCGACCACGCGGGTGCGCTGGTCGCTCTCGGTGTAGAGTTCGGCGACGGCGGCGAGATAGTCGCGCTCGCGCGGCGTGGCGTGTGACGCGACGCGCGCGCCGGCGATGGTCGCCTCGCGCCCGCGCGCGACTAACGCGGGCGGGCGGATGTTCGGTGTCATCGGATTCGTCCAGCGAGCGAGTGCGATCCCCCACCACGCCACCGCGCACGTCGAGTCGGCGGCCAGCACCGCGTCAAAGGCGCGTTGAGCGGCGGAGAACTCGAACGAATGCAGCAGCGCGATCGCGCGGTCGAACGTTGGCGTGACGGCGCTCGCGCACGAGGTTGGAAAATGGACGGTGCCGAGTCGCTCGGCTGCTGGCGCGGGATGCTGATGATCTTGCGCGCGCAGTGGCGCGGCGAGGAGCACGAGGAGCGTGAGGGAGCGCGCAGTGCGGCGAGCGAACATAGGAAACCTTCCAGGTCGCGGGAGAACTATCGGTCGAACTGATGTTCACCCCATTTAGTGGACACCGCAACGGCTCGGACAGATGTTTCGAGCAGGAGGTGTTCTTATGAAGAGGGCTCAACCGAAGGCGTACAGCTAGGAGTTCCGCGCGGAGGCGATGCGCCAGGTGCAGAAAAAAGCGACGGCCTTCTTCGCCAAGGATGCGCGGTGAGATACGCGTTCATCCACGCGCACGCCACCACCTGGCACGTCACGACGATGTGCCGGGTGCTCGAGGTGTCGAGGGCCGGCTACTACAAGTGGCGCGCCGCGCGCTTCGCCGACTTGCACCAAAGCCCGTGTCGCCAGCAATGTGAGTGCACGAATTCTCCCGCAATTCATTCTACCGAGTTCACAATGATCGCTCGTGCCCCGCTGGTCGCCCTTCTGTGCGCAACAATCTCCGCACTCGTCGTATCGCCAGTCGCCGCGCAATCCGCGATCCCAGCGGCTGCCGTCAGCGGACTCCCGCTTCGCAGCGTCGGCCCTGCCCTTATGAGCGGACGCATCTCGGACGTTGCAATACACCCGCGGGACCAGTACACGTGGTATGTGGCGGTCGGTTCAGGTGGCGTCTGGAAGACCACGAACGGCGGCGTGACTTTCACCCCGCTGTTCGACGCGCAGCCCTCTTACTCGATTGGCACCGTGGCGATCGACCGCACGAACCCGGAGATCATCTGGGTCGGCACAGGAGAGAACGTCAGCGGTCGTCACGTGGGATGGGGTGATGGCGTCTACAAGAGCCGCGATGCCGGACGTACGTGGCAGCGTATGGGGCTCCCGCAATCACAGCATATCGGGAAGATTCTGATTGATCCGCGCGACGGGAACACGGTGCTCGTCGCGGCCGAGGGGCCGCTCTGGTCCTCGGGCGGTGAGCGCGGTGCGTATCGCACGACCGATGGCGGCGCGACTTGGACTGCGGTACTCACGATCGACGAGAACACCGGTGTCACCGATCTCGAGTTCGATCCCTCTAATCCCGACATCGTCTACGCTGCGTCGTACCAGCGCCGTCGCCACGTGTGGGGCCTGCTCGCCGGAGGCGCGGGCT
>JAYUWY010000274.1:0-1682 GCA_043753285.1 Gemmatimonas sp.
GTTCGACTTCAACGACCAACTCGACACCTTCGCGCTGTGCGGACTCCCGCGCGATGCGCGTGATAGCGCGGTCGAGAGAGTCGAGCAGCGCAGGATCGGACGAGCGCAGATCCACCGTGAAGAACAAGTCCTGAGGAATGCCGTTGAAGATCACGCCGCCGTGCACTTGGCCGACGTTAATCACCGCGCCATTGGGTAGAGGCGGCGGTTGCAGCGCATAGATGCGCTGAATGGCATCGGCGAGTGCCCGTACGGGCGTAGGACGTCCACGCGAGTACAGAGTGTGCGAGCCGGCGGCCTTGTAGCGATACCGCGTCCAGTAGATACCGAGCGCACCGTAGTTGATTGGGCCGAGTCCGCCGTCCATCGCGATGAGCAAATCGGGC
Organism: Gemmatimonas sp.; assembly: GCA_043753285.1. GTDB lineage: Bacteria > Gemmatimonadota > Gemmatimonadetes > Gemmatimonadales > Gemmatimonadaceae > Pseudogemmatithrix. Next base: position 387 of record JAYUWY010000274.1, read on the forward strand.
GGGGTGTTGTGGCGCAGCCAGTAGTCCATGCCGCGCAGGCCGAGTTCTTCCTGCACCGTCGCGACAAAAATGATGTCGCCCTTCGTCACGAGGCGCGCAGCGTTCATGGCACGAATGACGGCGAGCATATTCGCTACCGAGGCGCTGTTGTCGAAGATGCCCGGCGCAAAGAGCGTATCGCCACCGCGACGCACGGTCGTGTTCGTCTCGACGGGGAACACGATGTCCATGTGCGCCGCGAACAACGTCGTTGGGCCGCCTCCTGTACCGCGGCGCACTCCCGTCACGTTGCCAATGGAGTCGACGCTCACGCGAAGCCCCGCCTTCTCGAACTCCGTGCGCACATGCGCGGCGCGTGTTTGCTCGTGGCCCGGCGCGCCAGGCATCTGGGCAATGCGAATCCACTCTTCCATCTGCTTCGGGAAGTCGGCCTCGAGTTGCGCGAGTGCCGCGCGGACCTCAGGACGCCGCAACTGAGCGGAGTCCCACGCGGTGGGATAGCGCTCTTGAGCGACGAGCGGCGTTGCTGCGAGGACACTCAGCGCTGCCAAGCGCGCGAGGAGTGACGAAACGAAAAGTGTGCGCATTCATTGAATCTGAAGCGCACACTCATTTTCGCCAGCGGGGCAGGGGCCAACCGTTTCACCACGAAGGCACGAAGTACTACGACTGCAAAACCAAGGGGGCTCGCACCGATGATTCGGTGCCAGCCCCCAAAGCAAATACGCCAATCGTGCTTGGCGCTCTATGTACTTCGTGCCTTCGTGGTGAATACCGTTGCCGTTTGGACTACTTCAAGACCTTCTTGAGGTACTCGCCAGTAAACGACCCCTTCGCCTTAGCCACCTGCTCCGGAGTTCCAGCCGCGACAATCTGACCGCCACCGGATCCACCTTCAGGGCCAAGATCGACAATCCAATCTGCTGTTTTGATAACGTCGAGATTGTGTTCAATCACGAGCACCGTGTTGCCGCGGTCCACGAGCTTGTGCAACACATCGAGTAGCACGCGCACGTCTTCAAAGTGCAAACCGGTCGTCGGCTCGTCGAGGATATAGAGCGTGCGTCCGGTGTCGCGACGGCTCAGTTCGGTTGCGAGTTTCACGCGCTGCGCTTCACCACCAGAGAGCGTCGTCGCGCTCTGCCCGAGGTGGATGTAACCGAGCCCTACGTCGTTCATCGACTCCAGCTTCTGGCGCACCCTCGGCTGGTTCTCGAAGAAGGCGAGCGCGTCCTCCACCGTCATCTCCAGCACGTCGGCAATGCTCTGGCCGCGGAAGCGCACCTCGAGGGTCTC
>JAYUWY010000275.1:0-3427 GCA_043753285.1 Gemmatimonas sp.
CAGCCGGAGCCGCCGCTGTACTTCGCCGAGATGAAGCGCATCAATCGCGACGGTCCCGCGATCCTCGGTGGATTCACGGTGCCGGCGCACGGCGCGCGCGAAGCACTCGCGGTCGCCATCTCAAGCGGCGCTGCGGTGATCGATCTGCGTCCTGCTGCCGATTTCGCAAAGGGTCACATCCCGGGCACGATCAACATTCCGCTCAACAAGAGCTTCTCGACGTGGGCCGGTTGGTTGGTGAAGTACGACCAAGCCATTCATCTCATTGTCAACGAAGCTGATGTGCCGAAGGCGGTACGCGAGCTCGCGATGATTGGACTTGATCACGTCGCTGCGTGGTACTCGCTCTCGGTGATTGGCGAGTGGGAGACTGCGGGTCACGCGCTGGGCACAGTGGCGAAGACAGACGTCGCACATCTCGCGCCGCAGATTGCTCGCGGCGATGTCACGGTCGTTGACGTGCGGAATCGCTCGGAGTTTGAAGCCGGACACTTGCCGGGCGCGCTGCACATTCCCGTGGGCTATCTCGAGGAACGCCTCGCCGAGATTCCTCGCGACAAGACAATCATCGTGCAATGTCAGAGCGGCGGGCGCTCGGCGATTGCGACAAGCGTATTGCAAAAGCTCGGTGTGACCAACGCCGTGAATCTCACCGGCGGCTACACGGCGTGGCAGTCAGCGGGCCACACGATTGAACGCGGCGTCGCGACGGCGAACGTTTAATGGGCGCCCGCGTGATGTCTCCCGCGCTGATGGCCGAGGTCGCCGAGCGCTTCAAGGCACTCGGCGAGCCAGCGCGTTTGCAACTGTTGCAAGCACTGCGCACGGGCGAGCGCGCGGTGTCTGAGTTGGTCGCACTCACCGGACTTGGGCAGGCTAATGTGTCCAAGCATTTGCATCAGCTTGTGGCCTGCGGATATCTCGCGCGCCGCAAAGAGGGAACATTCGTGTACTACTCCATTGCCAGCGACGATGTGTTTGCGCTCTGCGATGTGATGTGCGGACGAATTGAAGAAGAGCACAAGACGCGGCGCGCGGCGCTGCGGTTGACGCGCTAGCGGGCGCTAGCGGGCGCTAGCGGGCGCTAGCCGTCAATCAACTCACGAGCGAGGAGCAACTGAATGTGTTCGCTGCTCTCGCTCTCGATCGCCAGCACAGACAGCGGCGGCGCACCGTCGGGCCGCTTGATGCCCTTCACTTCGTCGTAAAGCGCCGCAACAAAGTCCAATACATCGTCGCGATTGCCAGCCACGCGCATTTGCGATTCGTACGCAGAGCGCCCTGGCGGCGTGGACAGCGTGACGTGCATTCGAGCCGCAGGACGCGGAGTGCGCGCGCGAATTTCTGCCTCGAGCCGATCCATCTTTTCGGCGCGAGTCATTGCGGCGGTCCGGGCCCTGCGGTCGGTAGCGTTCATTAGCTCGGGAAGACTTCGAAGATACCGGCGGCTCCCATACCGCCGCCAATGCACATCGTGACCATGCCGTGGCCACCGCCGCGACGACCGAGCTCGTGCACGAGCTGCACGGCGAGCTTGGCACCTGTTGCGCCCAGTGGGTGACCAAGCGCGATGGCACCACCGTTGACGTTCACGCGACTGGTGTCCATCTGCAAATCCTTGATCACCGCGAGTGCCTGCGCAGCAAACGCCTCGTTGAACTCGATCACTTTCATATCTTCGAGCTTCATGCCGGCGCGCGCAAGCGCCTTGGGTACGGCTTTCACGGGACCGATGCCCATCACGTCGGGCTCAACGCCCGCCGTCGCGAAGTGCACAAACCGCGCGAGTGGCTTAAGGCCGAGTGCCTTGGCTTTGTCGGCGCGCATCATCACGACGGCCGCTGCGCCATCGCTGAGCGGCGACGAATTGCCGGCAGTGACGGAGCCACCGGGCTTGAACGCGGGCGGAAGCTTGGCGAGTCCTTCGGCTGTGGTGCTGCCACGCACGAGTTCGTCGGTGGCGAACATCACGGTCTCGCGATTCGCCTTGGCGCCTTCCCACTTCACGCGCTCAACTGGTACAGGCACAATTTCAGACGCAAACACATTCTTGCTCCACGCCGCAGCGGCCTTCTGCTGCGACGCGAGCGCAAACGCATCCTGCTGCTCGCGCGTGATGCCCCAACGCTTCGCAACTCGTTCAGCGGTAAAGCCCATTCCGATGTTGGCTTCGCTGAGCTCAGGCGTGAGACGCGTGTGAAATCCTGACATCGGCACCGCGCTCATCATTTCCACACCACCAGCGATGATGACGTCGTTCATGCCGCTCGCAATGGCCTGCGCGCCGAGTGCGATGCTCTGCAATCCGCTGGAGCAAAAGCGATTGATGGTCATGGCGCTGACTTCCACGGGGAATCCTGCGCGAAGCACAGCGAGACGTCCAACGTTGAGTCCCTGACCTGACTCGGGCATGGCGCAGCCCCAAATCACATCGTCTACGAGTGCGGGATCGAGCTTCACGCGCTCGACCACACTGCGCAACACCACGGCAGACAAATCCACCGGATGCACGCTCGCGAGACTTCCATCTTTCTTGCCACGCGCCACCGCTGTGCGGACGGCGCTCACAATCACGACTTCGGTAATCATAGAATCATCTCCGTGATGAGCGCCGCTTAATTGCGTAGCGGCTTGCCAGTGGTGAGGGTGTACGCGATGCGCTCCTGCGTCTCCTTGGTACCGAGGAGTCGGAGGAAGGCGTCGCGCTCGAGGTCGAGCAGGTCCTGTTCGCTGACGTCACGCGGAGGTGCGTCGCCACCGGCGAGGATGACTGCGACTTCGTGCCCAATGCGGAGATCGTGATCGCTAGCTTGTCCTGCTTCCTTAAACGACCACAGTGCGTAGTCGAGATTTGCGACGGCCGCTTTGCCGAGCGAAGTCATGCGCTTCATCTGCGGCGCGATGTAATCCGGCGCGAGATCGAGCACGCGCGCCTTCGCGTCGGCGATGAGTACATCGCGGTTCATCGTGATGCGATCTGCTATAGGGCGCAGGAATCCCATCGACCGTGCTTCGTGCGCGCTGGTGCTGGTCTGTGCGAGCGCGATGAGCTTGAACGCGCGCTTGAGACCTTCAAACGGATCGGCTTCGTCGTATGCGGAGAGCGCGTTGGTGAAACGGAACGCCATCTCCTTGGTGCCACCGCCCCCAGGAATCAAACCCACACCCACTTCCACCAAGCCCATATACAACTCAGCGTGCGCCTGAATGCGATCGCAGTGCAGCGAGATCTCCGCGCCGCCGCCGAGCGTGAGGCCAAACGGCGCGGCCACCACGGGGAACGGCGCAAAGCGGAACGACATCACGGTGTCTTGAAAGCGCTTCGTCATCGCTTCCAGTGCCTTCCAGTCGCCCTGTTGCACGAGCTGACCAACACCGGCGAGATTCGCGCCGGCAGTGAACGTGCGCGCATCATCGTTGCCGATGA
>JAYUWY010000276.1:0-1672 GCA_043753285.1 Gemmatimonas sp.
GCGACCCTAGCAGCTCGGTGGTGTCCGGTTCGACCGTGAAATACGAAGCGCCCGGTCGACAGACCGGGCGCTCGGGGATCCAGTAAAGTGGCCAGGGCCGGAATCGAACCGGCGACACGCGGATTTTCAGTCCGCTGCTCTACCAACTGAGCTACCTAGCCATAAGTGTAGGAAAATAGCCACCTTGCGGCCTCTACTCAAGGCGTTGCAACCCTCTGATTGTTCTGTGCGTCCTATCCTTATTGGGGGTAGCCTCCGCCCCGTTCGCGACCTCCGTCCCTTTCTGACCGTATGAATCGCTCCCTTGCCGCCGCTCTCGCGGCCCTGTTGCTCGCCTCGCCACACCTCGCCGCGCAGCAGCGCCCTGCCGCCCCGATGACCGAGGCCGCGCTCCGGGCGCGCCTTGAGTCCTACGCCGCCGACTCCATGCGCGGCCGCCTCACCGGCACCGCCGACCATCGGCGCGCCACCCAGTACATCGCGGACGAGGTGCGCCGCTTTGGCCTTCAGCCAGCAGGCGATCAGGGTTCCTTCCTGCAGCGCGTCCCGCTGGTCACCATCGCGCTCGACACCGCTGCCTCCGCCCTCACGGCTGCCGGCGCGCGACTCGTTCCGTACGTGGATTACCTGCCACGCAATCAAGGAGCGCGCGCACGCGCCTTTGAGGGGACACCCACCGTGTATGCGGGCGTGTGGGGCGATGCGAATCTCCTGCGCAGCGCCGACGTCCGCGGCAAGACCGTCATTGTCGCTACACCACCCAACAACGCGTCGGTCGTCAAACTGCAGGCGCAGAATCGCTTTTCCGAAGCCGCCGCGATCGTCATCGTGAACTACGAGTTGATGGAGCCCCAGCTTCGCGAGGCGCTCGCTGCGAGCCCGCTTCAGCCCGATGCTCCCGCTGCGCCGACAGCTGAGTTGCCGTCGTATTTGCACATCACGCGAGCCACTGCTGCCGCACTACTCGGCGTGAGCGACCTCGCGACTACGACACCGGGGCGCGAGGGCACTGCGTTCGGTGGATCGATTCGTTTTGCACGCGTCGCCGTGGAGACGTACAACGTCGTTGCGATTCTTCCAGGCTCTGATCCCACGCTGCGCAGCGAGTACGTCGCCATTGGGTCGCACAGCGATCACGTCGGCACGGGCGCACCTGTTGACCGCGACTCGTTGCGCGCGTTTCAACTGGAGTTGCGCATCAAGCAGCTGGGCGCTGGTGGACGCATCACGCCGGACATCTACTCCTCGGTGCGCGTGAACATGGATTCCATTCGTCGCGTGCATCCCACGCCGCGTCTCGATTCCATCTTCAATGGCGCAGACGACGATGGCTCCGGCTCAATGGCCGTGCTCGAAGTCGCACGCGCGATGGCCGCAGATCGCGTGCGCCCCAAGCGTTCGGTGTTGTTTGTATGGCACAGCGGCGAAGAGCTCGGCCTCTTTGGCGCGGAGTACTTCACGGACAATCCCACTGTCGCGCGCGATCAGATTGTGGCGCAGGTGAACATCGACATGGTCGGACGCGGTGGCGTGGGCGAAGAGGTGCTGGGTGGTCCCAACTATCTCCAGCTCATCGGTTCCCGTCGCCTCTCCACGCAGCTCGGCGATGTTGTCGAGCAAGTGAACACGTCGCGCGGCCACAACTTCGCGTTTGACTATCAGTACGACGCCA
>JAYUWY010000277.1:0-6825 GCA_043753285.1 Gemmatimonas sp.
GCCTCAGGCCAAGACCGCCAACTGCACTCGCACCTCCACGGCGCACTCAACGCCGGCGCGTCCCCAGAAGATGTCGCCGGCACCCTCGACGCCCTCGCCGACATTATCCCCGCCGACAACCTCTCCCGCGCGAAACTGCTCTTCGCGAGAGTCATTGGCAAATAATCGGTGCGTTTCGCGTGATTCAGAGACGGAAGTAGGACGGAAGAGGTTATCTTTAGCCTCGCAGTACGCTCTCAAGTCTCACGTCCCCCGTCTCAAGTCTGATGTTCATTGATCTCGTATCCGTCCGCGTAACCGCTGGTAATGGCGGCTCCGGCTGCTCGTCGTTTCGCCGAGAGAAGTTTGCGCCGATGGGCGGCCCCGATGGCGGAGAAGGCGGAAAGGGCGGGGATGTCATCATCCGCGGCGACGCGAATCTCTCCACGCTCCTCGACTTCACCTACCGCGACCACTGGGAAGCAGAGCGCGGTGAGCACGGCATGGGCTCCAATAAGACCGGACGCTCAGGCAAGGACATCGTCCTTCCGATGCCGCCCGGCACAATTATTCGCGACAAGAATACGGGCGAGCGCCTCGGCGAGATCCTCGAGCACGGCCAAGAGTTCATCGTCGCCAAGGGCGGTCGTGGCGGGAAGGGCAACAGCTTTTTCGCCACTGCCACGCACCGATCGCCGCGCGAGTGGCAGCCGGGCGAGGAAGGCCAGATCAAAAGCTTGGAGTTTGAGCTTAAACTCATCGCCGACATCGGTCTCGTGGGCCAGCCGAACGCCGGCAAATCCACGCTGTTGAGCGTCATCTCCGCCGCTCGCCCCAAAATCGCCGACTACCCGTTTACCACGCTCGAGCCCAACCTCGGCGTCGTGCAACTCTCCGATAGCCGCACGTTCGTCGTTGCCGACATCCCGGGCATCATTGAGGGCGCGCACGAGGGCAAAGGACTGGGCCTCCAGTTCCTCCGCCACATCGAGCGCACACGCATGCTGGCGTTCATGATTCCTATCGACGAGATGGATTGGCAGGAGGAGTACGACAAGCTCCGCGCCGAGATCCGGGCGTACTCGCCGGAGTTGGCGGACAAGCCGCACTGCGTGGTGTTTACCAAGCTCGATTTGCTGGGCGAGGACTACGTGCCGGCCATCGAAGCGCCCAACGCGTTTGGGATGTGGTCCATCTCCGCCGCCGGCCGCATGGGCCTGGATGAGCTGAAGGCTGCGTGGTGGTCCAAGATTCTCGAGATGCGCAAGGCGGCCGGTCAGGTCCCGTTGGGCGTGGACTGACGTGAGCCTCGCGGCGCGCCGGAGCCCTCAACGCCTCCCGGCCGCCGCCCTGCCAAGCTCGCTAGGCGAGCTTTCGATACCAGTCAAAGGATTATGGTGCTTGGGGGACGCCCAGGTGCTGGCGCACGCCTCCGAGCGCTTTGTGGCGATTGTGGGGACGCGAACCGCCTCCGCCTATGGTGAGCGCGCGGCCGCACGGCTGGCGGGCGCTGCGGCTAGGGCGGGACTCGTGGTGGTGAGCGGCCTCGCGCGTGGGATTGATGCCGCTGCCCATCGCGCGGCGATTGAGGCAGGAGGCCGCACGGTGGCCGTTTTGGGTACTGGGGTGGACGTTCCTTACCCTGCAGGACACCGGACACTGCACGAGATTGTCCAGGAAAATGGTGCTGTCGTCTCGGAGATGGAGCCCGGGCGCACAGCCTTCCCAGGCTGCTTTCCCCGCCGGAATCGGATCATCGCTGGACTGTCCCGCATGACCGTGGTGGTCGAAGCCGGGTTCAAATCGGGGGCGATTAACACGGCAAACTGGGCGCTCGAACTCGGCAGGACGGTCGGGGCGGTTCCCGGGCAGATTGACGACCCCAGGGCGGCCGGCTCAAACCAACTGATGCGGGACGGCGCGCACGTGATTGCCGGTGTGGATGATCTGTTGATGGTGTTTGGGTTATCCACAATCGATGAGCATATTTCTCCGACTGCCGAGTTCGGCGCTTCAGGGGCAGGCAATCGTGGGAGCGCTCTCGACCCAGCCGACCGGGCAATTCTGCTCACTCTCGGTCCGCGGCCGCTACCGACGCACGAGATTGCGTTTGCAACGAGTCTGTCAGTTAGACAGGTATCCGAAGGACTTCTCAGGTTGGAGCTCGCGGGACTGGTGAGAGGGGAGGGGGGCGGCTACACCCTCGCGCAGCCGAGCCTCGAAGTCCGGGCTACGGCGTCCCAGGCAGGGGTCTGATGCGGATTGGCGAGCGGTCAAATTGGGCCTTTCGGCACCGGATCTACTGGGCGATATTTGCCGGACGTGACTACTGCTTCGTTCCACAGACAGTCGCAAGTGATTTCTCAAACAAACAACACAAGTTATTAATGTATAAGGGTTTGAGAATTAACTTTAAGTCATTATCATCTCGTGGACTGGTCTTGCCCGAGGTGTCTGATGGAGAATCGGCGGCGGTTCGACTCACGCCTGCCATGGAGATCTGTTGAGCGCCTGGCCGCACATCTATCTGCACGTCCCGTTCTGCGGCCGGCGCTGCTCGTACTGCGACTTCGCCATCGCGGTGCGACGTGAAGTTCCGGTCTCCGAGTACGTAGACGCCATAATGGCGGAATTGGTCACTCGCCGGATTTCTGAACTCGAAGCTCCGATCAGGAGCATCTACTTCGGCGGCGGCACGCCGTCCAAGCTTGGTGGAACAGGCGTGGAACAGGTTATCCACGCGCTGCGGAAATTGGCCGGCGTGGAAAAGTTTTCCACATCGGTGGACAAAATAGAAATCACTCTCGAGGCCAATCCGGAGGATGTGAATCCGGAAGTTGCCGCCCGCTGGGTCGCCGCCGGGGTCAATCGCGTCTCGCTCGGCGTTCAGACTTTCGACCCCACGGTCTTGGAATGGATGCACCGCGGTCACGGCCCCGACCGCCCGGTTGAGGCGATCGCTCAACTGCGAGCGGCTGGTATCCAGGAGATCTCGGCGGACCTCATTTTCGCTGTTCCGGAGTCTCTTAATAGAAGCTGGACAAGCGACCTGCAGCGGGTCCTGGAACTGGACGTCGAGCATCTCTCGCTCTACGGACTGACCGTCGAGCCGCACACGCCGCTTGGGCGGTGGAAGGAGAGAGGGGACGTTTTTGAGAGTCCGGAAGAGCGGTATGAGGCTGAGTTTATGGAGGCGCACCAGCGCCTGACGGCGGCCGGATTTGAGCACTATGAAGTCTCCAACTACGGGAAGCCCGGCCGTCGCGCGAGGCATAACTCCGCCTACTGGAGCGGGGCTTCCTACCTCGGTTTAGGTCCCTCGGCGCACGGGTTTGACGGCACTGACCGCCGGTGGAACGAGTCGGCGTACGCCGAGTGGGTGCGGCGGGTGCAGGCGGGGGTGGATCCTGTGGACGGGCTCGAGACGATCAGTGAGGAATCGGCGGCCGCGGAGCGCATCTATTTGGGTCTGCGCACCGTGGATGGATTGGATATCCGAGAAAACGAACTAAAGACAGTTACTCCGTGGGTAGCGCAGGGTTGGGCGACGCTAGGTGGGACGCGTTTGAGGCTCACAGCGCAGGGTTGGTTGCGACTCGACGCGCTCGCCGCGGCGCTCATGGCGGCCTGACCCGCGACCCAAGTCTTTCGTTATCTTGGACTTATGGCACACGCTGAGCTCTCCGAACGCGAACGCATGGTCCTCGAGGCCGTCATTCGCTCGTATGTGGAGACGGCGGAGCCGGCCGGATCGCGCACGATTTCTCGCAGAGCCGGCCTGGGCGTCTCACCCGCGACCATTCGCAATACGATGGCGGACTTGGAGGAGAAGGGATTCCTCTATCATCCGCACACATCGGCGGGCCGTATCCCCACCGACCAGGCGTACCGATTCTATGTCGATGGGTTGATGCGCCTCGATCGCCCCCTCGCACTCCCCGAACGCGAGCAGCTCGCGGAGCAGATTGGCGAGAGAGGATCGGCGATCGAGACAATTCTGCGCCGCGCTGCGCAATCACTTGGCGTGCTCACACAAGAACTCGGCGTCGCACTCGGACCACGTCTCGATCAAACGATTCTTGAGAAGCTCGAACTCGTTCGCATGAGTGCCGAGCGATTGATTCTCGTGCTCACGCTCCGCGGTGGCGCGGTGCGCACGATTTTCATTGAGATCACGGGAGAGATTGCGGACAACGCGATCGCTGAAGTGCAGCGAGTACTCAACGAGCGTCTGGGTGGACTTTCGCTCGCGCAGATTCGCGCGTCACTCGGCGAGCGCTTGCGCGATGTGGTCGCGCCGGGGGCGAAGGAGCTGCTGAATATTTTCGTGCAGGAAGGCGAGCAGTTGTTTGAGGTGCCGATGCCGGCCGAAGAAGTTTTGCTCGGGCAGGCTTCGGTGCTCGCGGACAAACCCGAGTTTGCTTCCGGAGAGCGGTTGAAGCAGCTGATTGCTTTGACGGAGACGCGCACGCATTTGGCGGGTGTTTTGCGGTCGCGCGCGGGGGTGTCAATCACAATCGGCGATGAGCATGGGTCGCCTTTGATGGGCGGGCTGACTTTGGTTACCTCCGAGTATCGCGCGGGTGGGCTCACTGGAGTGATTGGGGTGATTGGGCCTACGCGGATGTCTTATGAGAAAGTCATCTCTCTTGTCTCGCATACATCTTCGCTCGTCTCCGATCTGCTTGCGTGATTCTTCTTTCTTGATTCTTGGGGAGACGGAGAGACGGAGAGACGGCGAGGGCGACGTGCGGGGGTGGTGCGGGGGGAGATGGGACAGGAGGGGGAGACGGGGCTGGGGGAGAGGTGGTCTCGCGTCGCTCTTCATCTACCGAGTGAACTTCGGCGCGTTTGGGCGTTCGCGAGTGCTGCGAATAAGGCCGAGCAACATGCCTCGGATGTGGCTCAGCAAGTCTTGGCGCTCGTGAATTGTTTTTTCGCCGAGTACGGCTTGGCTGGCTTGGTACCAGCTGATGCATTCGCGCGCGGAGCCAAGGGAGTAATCCAAAAACTTGATGCGATCAGCTCGACCAGAGCGGCTGTAGCCCTCGGCGAGATTCGCACTCACCGATGCTGCGGCGCGGTGAAGTTGATCCGCGATTCCCGTTCTCCCTCTCCCTTGCAACTCCTCCGCATCCTCCCCCGCCAAGTGCAGGAGATAGAGCGCCGCTCGATAGACTCGCAGTTTCCAGAGCAAGTCATGCGTTAGCGAGGGCGGACAAGAAGCCTCCCAAGCAACCTGCGCCGGATGCGCAACTCGAAATTCAGGCGTCTGCATACCGCTTGATAAAGCAGGGGAGCTGCGCTCCCCCCATCTCCCCATCTCCCGTCTCACCCTCTTGTCCCATCTCCCCCCGCACCACCCCCGCACGTCGCCCCCGCCGTCTCCCGTCTCCCGTTAACTTGGGAGAAGATATGGCGAACTACTACGAAACCCTCGGCGTCGAAAAATCCGCGCCCGACGATACGATCAAAACGGCCTACCGCAAACTGGCCGTCCAGTATCACCCCGATAAAAACGGCGGCTCCAAAGAAGCCGAAGAAAAGTTCAAGGCCATCAATGAGGCCTATGACGTCCTGCGCGACCCGCAAAAACGCGCCGCGTACGATCGCTATGGTGAGGCGGGTCTACGAGGGGCCGGCGGCGGAGCAGGCGGTTTCCATCACGTCGACCTCTCCGAAGCGCTCAACATCTTCATGCGCGACTTCGGCTTGGGTGACATCTTCGGCGGCGGTGGCGGCGGAGGACAGCGCACTGCGGGCCCGCGCTCCGGACCCGACGTAAAGATCGACTTGCAGCTGACGATGCTCGAAGTCGCCACCGGTGTCACGCGCACGCTGAAGCTCAAGCTGCTCGACCCCTGCGATACGTGCGCCGGCTCCGGTGCAGAAAAGGGCACGTCGCCGCAGCGTTGCACGACCTGCAACGGCCAGGGCGAAGTGCGGCGCGCGCAGCAGAGTTTCTTTGGGCAGTTTGTCTCCGTGGCGCCGTGCCCCACGTGTCGTGGCGAAGGCGTGATGATTGCGTCGCCGTGTAAGAGTTGTCGCGGCGAAGGGCGTCAGCGCGGTGAGCACACGATTGATCTCAAGGTGCCCGCGGGCGTTGCCACGGGGCAGTACATGCAACTGCGCGGCGTCGGCAACTCGGGCACGCGCGGTGGACCGCGTGGTGATGTCATCGTCGTGTTTGAGGTCCTTGATGACGAACGCTTCGAGCGCGATGGCGAGGATCTCTACTGCGAAGTGTTGATCACGTATCCGCAGGCGGTGCTGGGTGCCGATGTCGATGTGCCTGGTGTTACGGGTGCACTCACGTTGCACATCCCGGCGGGCACGCAGAGCGGCGAAGTCTTCGAGATGCGCGGGCGAGGATTGCCACGGGTGAACGCGACTGGTGCCGGTGACCTGCACGTGCGCGTGCAGGTGTGGACGCCGCAGAAGCTGTCGAAGGAAGAATCGAAGCTGATGGAAAAGCTGCACGAGATCACGCCGAAGCCGCCGGAGAAGCGTGAGAAAGGATTCTGGGCCAACTTGAAAGAAGCGTTGAGCTAATGGACGGAAGACGTAAGAGGGAAGGAGCTTGGAATCGAGTTTCGATTGCGCCTTCGAGTGACGCGGTGCGTGATACCGTTGCGGCGGCGATGTTCGCTGCCGGCGCTGAGGGACTGCAGGATGTTGGTGCAGCATTCGTGACGCATCTCGCTGCGTCCGTAGATGCCGACGCGTTTGTGCGCGAAGTGCGCGCGGCCGATGCCGCGCTTGTCGCCGAGGTCACTCCACTCGACAACACCGATTGGTCGCAGAAGTGGAAGGAGCGCATCACCGCCCATCAACTCGGCGCGCTGA
>JAYUWY010000278.1:0-17614 GCA_043753285.1 Gemmatimonas sp.
CGTGTCTTCCCACCACATCGTGCGGCGCCAGCCCGCCACTGGCACGACGTGCAGTTGTACGGGAATCTTGAGCTCGCCCGCGAAGAACTGCGCCAGCTCACCCATCGTCATACCGTGCCGCAGCGGCGCCGGGTATAATGCGTAAGCTTTCCCCCGTCGCTGGGCGGTCGGATCTTCAGGATTGGAAAGAGCCGTGTCGAGCAGCGGTCCCTCCACGCGTCCAGTGATGGGATTGGGACGGTCGAGCACGATCATTGGAATTCCCACGCGCGCCGCGGCACGCATCGCGTAGACCATCACGCCAACGTACGTCCACGTGCGGGTTCCAATGTCTTGCAGGTCGAACACGAGTACATCGAGACCGCGCAGCAGTGAGTCGGGCGGCGGAATCGTTTCGCGCGAATAGAGTGAGTGCACCGTCAGTCCGGTGCGTTGGTCAAGTTCGTCAGGAAGGTCGGGGCGGTCTGCAGTCCCACGAATGCCATGCTCCGGCGAGAACAGCCGCACCAACCGTGCGTTGGCCTGCACCACGCGCGAATCGCTATGCAACAAGTCCACGTCTGTGCGCCCCGCAGCATCCACCCCCGTTTGATTGGAGAGCAACGCAATGCGCTTTCCCCGAATGAGATGGAGCGAATCTTCGAGCAGCACGGTGATGCCCGGACGCACCGTGACGTCCTCGGTGCGCGCCGTGCGAGATTCCAATGACGTTTGTGCGCGCTGCGGCGCAGCACAGGCGACGAGACCCGCCATGAGCACTAGTCCCTTCACTCCCATGCGTTTCCATCCGTGATGCGTCACTCGTCTCTCCGTGCGGCCCTCGTGGGCCTGGTCCTCGTGGCGTGCGTCCCGCTGCGTTCTGCGCCACCCGCCGTGGTCGATCGGGTCACGGTGCCCGACGTCGAGCCCGTCGAAGTCCCGTGGAACATTCATACACTCAAGCCCTCGTTGTCGGCGCCGCTGCCTGCCGCCGCCGAACGATGGATAGACACAACCATCGCGGCGATGTCGCTGCGCGAACAAGTGGGCCAGATGGTCTTCATCTGGATCCTCGGGGATTATACAAGCTCGAGCGACACCTCGTTCATTCTGGCCGTCGAGCGCATCCGCAAAGATCGCATTGGCGGCGTAGTGATGTCGCTGGGTTCGCCCATCGAAGTCGCAGAGAAAGTGAACGCGTTGCAACGTCAGTCGGCGCTCCCGCTCCTCGTCACGTCAGACGTTGAGCCGGGACTCGGCCGACTCGAAGGCGGCGTGTTCTCGCCCGGTACGCTCGCCGCGGGGAGCGCGACAGTGTTGCCGAGCAACATGGCGATTGGTGCGACGCGTCGGATTGAGCACGCGCGCGAAGCGGGCCGCATCACGGGCGAAGAGTCGCGCGCGGTGGGCATTCACCTCGCGTTCGCGCCGACGGTGGACGTAAACAACAATCCTGCGAATCCCGTGATCAACGTGCGGTCGTTTGGTGAAGACCCGCTGTTGGTCTCGGCGATGGGCACGGCGTTTGTGGAAGGCATGCAGGAAGTCGGCGTCGCGGCAACGATCAAGCACTTCCCTGGCCATGGCGACACGGATACTGACTCGCACAACGCGTTGCCGATTGTCACCGCGTCGCAAGAACGTTTGTACGCACTTGAGTTGGTGCCATTTCGCGCGGCGATTGATGCCGGCGTGGCCGCCGTGATGAGCGCACACATCGCCTTGCCGTCTATCACTCAAGATCGTACGCCGGCGACGCTTTCGGCGGCGATCATGACCGGGCTGCTGCGCGATTCGTTGGGTTTTCGCGGCCTCGTGGTCACCGATGCGATGGACATGCGTGGCGTGGGCAACGGCTACGACAATGCGACAAGTGCCGTGCTCGCTGTGCAAGCCGGAGCGGATGTGCTGTTGATGCCGCCCGATGTTCCGGTGGCCATTGATGCCGTGGTGGCAGCAGTTGAGCGCGGTGACATCTCGGCGGAACGCATCATGCAGAGCGTGCGCCGCATTCTCGCGCTCAAGTTGCGCACGGGTGCGATTCAGCGTCCCATCGTGCCGCTCGACTCGCTGCGCGACGTGGTGGGACAGCGCGCGCATCGTGAGCGCGCGCAGCTCATTGCCGAAGACGCCATCACACTCCTGCGCGACAACGCGCGCGAACTGCCGCTGCCCACGTCGCAGCCCACGCTCGTGCTGACGTACGCGCAGGAAAGCGACATTCTCGCGGGGCGTCCGTTCACCACGGAGATGCGCAACGCGATTGCAACACTGCGCACCGCACGCATCACACCAGCGACGCCGCGCGCGCGACTCGACTCATTGCTCAAGAACGGCAACGAGCGCGTGGTGATTGCGACGTTTGTGCGCACGATCGAAGGCGAAGGTCGTTTTGCAATCGCCGAGCACATCGCCAAGTGGGTGGACTCCATTGCGGCGCGTCGGCCAGTAACCGTGGTGGCGTTCTCGAGCCCCTACGTGCTTCGCGAGGTGCCCAACGTGACGGGCTTCGTGGCCGCGTATGGGCGTGGCGAAGCAATGGAGCGCGCCGCAGCGCGCGCCATCACTGGTCGTAGCCCGATGCGCGGCGTACCGCCGACCTCGCTGCCCGGATTCTTCGCCGCCGGAATTCCGTATGTGCGTCCCATGCCGCTGTGGGCCGGCACCGTCACGGATTCGGTGCGCGCGATTCTCACGCGCGCGCTGGCCGACTCGGTGTTCCCGGGTGGCATCGCCATTATCGGCACGCGCACACAGATCGTCAGCGAAGTCGCCGTCGGCAAGCTCGACTACACCGACGACGCGCCCGCGCCTGACGCGCACACAATTTGGGACATCGCATCGCTCACGAAGGTCGTGGGCATGACGACCGGCATGATGCAACTCGTGGAGCGCGGCGATGTGCGACTCGACGCGCCGGTGCAGCAGTACTTACCAGAGTTCGCGGGCATCAACAAAGAACGTGTGACGATTCGTCACCTGCTCACACATTCGAGCGGTTTGCCCGCGCATCGCACCCTGTGGCTGGAGAGCGAATCCGCCGACGAAGCCAAGCGCATCGTGCTCGCCACGCCGCTCGACACGGTTCCTGGAACGCGCTACGTGTACTCAGACCTCGGCGCGATGCTCGCGGGTTGGGTCATCGAGCGCGTGACGGGCAAATCGCTCGACGCGTATCTCACCGACGCCGTATTTGCTCCGCTCGCGATGACCGACACGCGCTATCACCCCGAAGCGGGCGAGCTGGCACGCATCGCACCCACGGAGATTGACCCGTGGCGCGGCCGACACCTGCGCGGCGAAGTGCACGACGAGAATGCGTTCCGCCTGGGCGGGGTGTCCGCGCACGCCGGCTTGTTCAGCAGCGCCGCCGATCTCTCGCGCTTTGCGCAGATGATGCTCAATGGCGGCGAGCTTGGCGGACGCCGCGTCGTGCGCCCGCAGACGCTCAGTGACTTCACCCGTGTGCAGGACGCCGCGCTCTCGCACCGCGCGCTGGGCTGGGAAACGCCCAACGGCACCAACTCCGCGGGCACAGTCATGCAGCGCCCCGCTTTTGGGCACACGGGGTTCACGGGGACCTCATTCTGGGTGGATCCGGTGAACGATTTGTTCATCATCATTCTCACCAACCGCGTGAATCCCAGCCGGGCGAATTCGCGGATTGGCCCGGTGCGGACGTCCATTGCCGACCTCACGACGCGGGCGGCCGCGGCCGCATTTTCGGCCTCGAGGGGCACCCCCTGACTTGTTCTCGGAACCCCGAACCCTATATTCAGGATTAGTCAGACGATGCGGCGAGTGCCGCGCGACTAGGAACCCAGAGGAGGGATCCCAATGAGCACCATGAACGCCCCCGAAGTGATGGTCACGATTACCTCCGCCGCTGGCGTCGAGGTTGGAAAGTTTATGACGGCCGAAAACGTGTCCCCGGACGTCGGTGGACTGCGCGTGGCCGTGCAGCCCGGCGGTTGCTCGGGCTTCAAGTACTCGCTGTTGATTGAAGACAAGCCCGCCGAAGACGACGCCGTCATCGCGCAGGACGGCTTCAAGCTCTTCGTCGATCCGTTCTCCATGCAGTACCTGAACGGCGTGGTCATTGACTACGTGACGTCGATGCAGGGTTCGGGTTTCACGTTCAAGAATCCGAATGCAGCGGGCGGTTGCGGCTGCGGTTCGAGCTTCTCCGCGTAAGTCTCACGGTAGTCGGCAAGAAATCGACGGGCGCCCCCACGGGCGCCCGTCGTCGTTTGTGCGCATCTTTGTCCGATGCCAACGACCTCCGCGTTCACCGCGCTCGACTGGTTTGTTCTCGTGCTGTATCTCGTCGCCACCAGCGCACTGGGCGTGTGGCTTGGGCGCGGACAGAAGGACGCCAAGGACTACTTCGTCGCCCACGGGCAGATTCCGTGGTGGGCGGTGCTGTTCTCGATTGTCGCGACCGAGACCAGCGCGCTCACGTTCATTTCGATTCCCGGCCTCGCCTACCTCGGGGATTTCACGTTTCTGCAAGTTGCCACCGGCTACTTGCTCGGCCGCATCGTCGTGGCGTACACCTTGCTGCCGCGCTACTTCGCAGGAAATCTCGTCACCGCATACGCGTTGCTCGAGCAACGCTTCGGACTCGCCACGCGTCGGTTTGCGAGCGTGACATTTATGGTGACGCGCGCGTTTGGCGATTCGGTGCGACTGTTTGCGACGTCAATTCCGGTGGCGCTCATTCTCACGGGCGTGCTGCCGCCGCAGTGGACCGCACCGGGTTCGATCGTCGTGCTGAGCTTGTTCACTCTCTACTACACGTACCACGGCGGCATACGCGCGGTGGTGTGGACGGACGTGATACAGACGGGCGTCTATCTCGCCGGCGGCGTGGGCGCGCTGTTCTTGCTCGGCAATGGCGTCGAGGGCGGCTGGTCGCAGATTCTCGCCGACGCCGGCGCGCAGGACAAGCTTCGCGTGTTTGATCTCACGCTCGGCTTCGACAAACCGCATACGCTCGCCGCGGGTCTGCTGGGTGGCGCGTTCCTCGCGATGGCGTCGCACGGTGCCGACCAGATCATTGTGCAGCGTCTGCTCACTGCCAATTCGCTCAAGGATGCGCGCCGCGCGCTCATCGGCAGCGGCGTGGCCGTGCTGGCGCAGTTCGCGATGTTCTTGTTCATCGGCATTGGACTGTGGGCGTACTACGAGGCGCGCGCTTTCCCCGCCCCCGACAAGATTTTCCCGACGTTTATTATCGAAGGAATGCCGCCCGGAATGACCGGCGTGGTCATCGCGGCTATCCTGGCAGCGGCGATGAGCACCGTCTCCGGCTCGCTCAACGCGCTCTCCGCCGCCACGCTGCACGACATCTACACGCCGCTCTATGGCGCGCCCGATGGTCCCCGCAGTCTCACACTCTCGCGCCGATTCACGCTGCTGTGGGGCGCCGTGCTCGTCGGTGGTGCACTGCTGTACAAAGCCGAAGGCACGCCCGTGGTGGTCATCGCGCTCTCCATCGCCAGCTTCACATACGGTGGCCTGCTGGGCGGATTTTTCCTTGCGATGATCTGGCCGCGGGCCATTCAGCGGGATGCCATCCTGGGTATGGGCGTGGGTATCTTTAGCATGAGCATCATCGTGTTCGCAGGACGGCTCGCAACGGCCTTCCCCGCGCTCGCTGACCTCCTCGGTCCAGTCACGGGAATCGCGTGGCCGTGGTTTGTGCTCATCGGTACGACCGTGACGCTGACAACTGGCATTCTCTCGTCGTTCACGCACGCGGCCCCGCCGCGCGCGTCCTAATACGTCCTTCATATAGATCTCTCGCCCAATGGCCCAGATCGTCGTCGGTGTAGATGGTGGTGGCAGCAAGACTCATGTGATCGTCGCGACGCCGCGTGGCAAAGTGCTCGCCGAAGTCACGGGCGACGCCAGCGCGGTGAAGCCCGGCGAAGCGCTCAGCTCTGCGGAAATCATTGGCGCGCTCGTGCGCGATGCGCTCGCGCAGGCTGAGATTGCAGACCGTCCCGCGATGTTGGTTGCTGGCGTGGCCGGCACGGGACGCGAGAAGGAGCAGAAGGCGCTGTTGCGCGCGCTGCGCAATGAGTCGCTCGCCGACGAAGTGCAGGTCACCACCGACGCAGCGATCGCACTCGCCGATGCGTTTGGTCCTGAGCGCGCGGGCATTTTGCTTATCTCGGGCACTGGCTCGGTGGCGTACGGTCGCGGCCCCACGGGCACGCTGCGCCGCTGTGGCGGCTGGGGCCACATCGCGGGCGACGAAGGCAGCGGCGCGTGGATTGGCCGTCGCGCGCTGAGCGTTGTGACGTCGAGCGCGGACGAGCGTGAGCCAGAGTCGCGCATCACCGGCGCACTGATGACGGCGCTCGAACTCGAGAGCATCGACGACATCATTCCGTGGGCGGCGAAATCCACACCGAAAGACTTGGCGGCGTTGGCCGTGCACGTCACCACGCTTGCCGCTGATCGCGACTTGCGTGCGAATTCCATTTGCACGGTGGCCGCGGAGGAGTTGGTGCTCCACGTGCGTACATTGGCGCGTCAGTTGTTTGTGGATGAGCGCGCAGCAGTGCCGGTGGCGCTCGCTGGTGGAATGCTGAAGCGTGGGCAGTTCTTGCGCCGCTTGGTAGAGCATCGCTTGAAGACCGCGGTGCCGGGTGCGGAGCTGCACGGCGAAGAAGTGATCGCCGCGCGTGGCGCCGTGAAGCTGGCGGCCGCAGCGGCCAAGCTCACAGCAACGACTTAACTGCTTTCACCACGAAGGCACGAAGTACTGCAACTGCTTTTTGGGGGTCCGCACCGATGTCTCGGCGCGGACCCCCAAAGTTTTGTAGTACTTCGTGCCTTCGTGGTAAAGCCGTTCCGTCCTACGACGCTGACGGAACTTCCTTCGGCACCATGGACGCATCCCACACGCCTTCGCTCTTCGCCACGAACGCTGTGGCCGAGAGATCGCCGGAGACATTCACCATTGTGCGCGTCATGTCGAGGATGCGGTCCACGCCCAGTACAATCGCGATACCTTCGCCTGGCACGCCCATCATCGCGAGAATGCCGACGAGTAGCGGAATCGATCCACCGGGGACGCCCGCAGCACCGACCGCCGTAATCACCGACATCACGATGACGATGATCATGCCGCCCAGTGATAGGTCAATGCCAAACACCTGACACAGGAAGATGACCGTGATGCCTTCGAAGATGCTCGTGCCGTTCATGCACATCGTGGAGCCGAGCGGCAGCACGAAGCCAGCGATTTTCTGCGGCACGCCGAGGTTGTTCACCGAGGCGCTCATCGCGGCGGGGAGCGTCGCGTTGCTCGAGCTCGTGGAGAACGCCGTGATCATCGCCGAACGAATCCGCGAGAAGAACGTGATCGGGCTAATGCCGATGACGAACTTCAAGATGAACGACAAGTTGATGGCAAGGTGGAGGATAAGCGCCGACATGACCACAGCCACGTAGCCCGCGAGCGGCTTGAGCAGCGCGAATCCAAAGCGCGACGTCACGCCAAAGATCAGCGCGGCAACGCCGTAGGGAGCGAGCTTCATCGCCATACCGACGATGGCAATCACGACATCCTGCAGCGCTTCCAGCACGTCAATCATCGGCTTGGCCTTCGAAGCCGGCAGCTGCGTGAGGGCGGCGCCAAACATCAAGCCGAAGAAGATAATGCCGAGCATATCGCCATCAACGGCCGACTTGATGGGATTGCGCGTGACAATTTCGACGAACGTGTTGATGCCGAAGTTGCCGCCCTTTTGCGCGTCAATCTTGGCCGATGCGTCTTCGGCATACGTGGCCATCAGTTCCGTCTTCACGCTCTCCGGAATGCCATCGCCCGGCTTCAGCACGCTGACCATAATCAAGCCGAACGTCGCTGCGAGGAACGTGGTGCCGAGGAAGTATCCAATCGCCTTGCCACCTACGCGCCCCACTTTCTTGAGGTCACCGAGTCCGGCGACGCCGAGCGTGATGCTCGCGAACACCAGCGGCATCACCACCATGAACAGCATGCGCAAGAAAATCTGGCCCATGGGACCGGCGAGATACTTGTTGACCCACACCACAGTGGGGTCGCCGCCGCCGAGCTGCGTATTCATCACGATGCCCGCCGTCGCACCAACCACGAGCGCGAGCAGAATCTTCGTGTGCAGCTTCATCCCTGTGCCGGAATTACCAATCGATTCAGCCATTCGTGTCTCAATCCTCGAAGGAGCGCGGCGGCAGCCCGCGGCGCAGGGTGGAGTTTCTATATCCGTATACGACGTAGATGGCCAAACCGATGAGCAGCCAGATGCCGAAGCCCTTCCACGCCATCGGCGGGAGGCCCTTCATCACGAACAAGCACGCCGCGGCGCCACCCAATCCCACGAACCACACAAACGGCACCTTGAACGGGCGCGGACGGTTGGGCTCAATCACACGCAGCACGAGCACGCCGATGCACACGAGCACAAACGCGAACAGCGTCCCGATGTTCGTGAGGTCGTACGTCGCCGCGTCGTCGGCGACGAGTGCGGCCGTCGCCACCAGTACGCCGGTGATAATCGTCGTCACATGGGGCGTGCGGTATTTCTTGTGGAGCTTGGCCGCGCCCTTGGGCAGCAGGCCGTCGCGCGCCATGGCGTAGAAGATGCGCGGCTGGCCGTACTGAAACACGAGCAGCACTGCGGACATCGAAATCACTGCGCCCGCCGCAATAATCCAGCTGTACTGCGTGAGGCCCGCCACTTCAAAGGCATGCGCGAGCGGATCGGCGCTCTTCAGTTGCTCGTAGGGCACGAGGCCCGTCGCAACGGCACCGACAATGACATAGATGACCGTACAAATCGCGAGACCAATCAGAATGCCGCGCGGCATGGTGCGCTGCGGATCCTTCGTCTCTTCGGCTGCCGTGGAAATCGCGTCGAAGCCGATGTACGCGAAGAACACGATGGCCGCGCCCTGATGGATGCCGCGGAATCCGTTGGGTGCAAACGGCGTATAGTTGGCCGGATCAATGTGCATCGAGCCCACAATCACGAACAACGCGAGCACCGCGAGCTTGAGCAGCACCATCCAGTTGTTCACACGCGTGCTTTCCTTCACGCCAATCACAAGCAACCACGTAATCGCCATCACGATAACAAACGCTGGCAAATTCAACAGCACGGGGAAACCCATCAGCTGCGGCGCCGAATCGAGCAGCGCGAGCACTTCAGGATTGGTGCTCGCCTTCACCTGGAAGTATCCGTGCGTGAGCCACCCTGGGATGTGCACCCACGGGGAGATCAGCGACTCGAAGTATCCGCTCCACGCAATCGCGACGGCGACGTTGCCCACCGCGTACTCGAGGATAAGGTCCCAACCAATGATCCACGCGATAAGTTCGCCGAGCGACGCGTAGCTGTACGCATATGCAGAACCAGCCTGCGGAATCATCGACGCGAGTTCGGCGTAGCAGAGTGCGGCCAGCGCACACACGGCGCCGAGCAGCAGGAACGAGATGATGAGAGCAGGGCCTGCGCCGTAACGCACGACTTCACCGGCGGCGTTGATCTCGCCTGCAGCGGCAGTTCCGAGCGTGGAGAAGATTCCGGCGCCAATCACCGCGCCAATAGAAAGGCTTACCAAATCTCTGGTGCCGAGCGTCCGCTTCATTCCCTTGCCTTCGTCACCGACGACCAACTCGGCGATGGGCTTGCGGGTCCAAAGCGAGCGGAAACCGGCAGCGAATCCGGACTGTGCCGGCGGAGGAGTACTGGGCATCGCGGGAAGCTATCCCCCGCCGCCGACTCGTACCAGTCGTAAATGCCTGTTTAGCGCTTCGTTAGCGCCGGCTGCGGATTAGGGCGCTTCGGCCGTGATGACGGCGGTGTCGCGCACGGGCGTGCCGTCGGCGCGCGTGGCGGGGCGAAAACGCACCTCGGCGAGCATCTCGCGGATCTTGTTGTTGTAGCCGCGGTCTCGCGACGGGTTGAATCCAATCAGGCGTGCATTGCCGCGCTCATCCACGTCAAATTGTGCCACGAGCCGATACGGACGCACGCGCGACGGCACCGGAATCGGGAGAATGGCGAGGTTGGTCACCACGGGCGGAAAAATCTGATTCCCGCCGCCACCCGTGCCCGGCCCAACGCCCGAGCCGCGACCTGTGCCCACGCCGCTGCCTACGCCGCCTCCACTGCCCGGTCCGTTGCCGTTGGAGCCATCGGTGCCACTGCCCCCGCCGGATCCCGCGCTGGGGATCGTGGTGCCGCTGACAGGCGGTGGCACTTGTGTCTGCGCCGCCTGAGGCTCCGGAACGGGCTCAGGCGGCGGCGTGGGAACTGGCGTTGGTGTTGGGACTGGAATCGGTGGTGGCACCGTTGTCGGGACCGCCGAAGCCGGCGGCGCCACATCGATGTAGTTGATGCGCTCCGGCGTGATGCCGCCGGTGCCCCCCGAGCCACCCCCACCACCACCCGCATCTGAAGCGCCGCCGGCACCGCCGGTGTCCTGTTCTTCAAGCAATCGGCCCACGAGCGGCGGCAGCAACAGCCCCAACAGAATCAGCCCATGAAACAGACCCGACAACAACCACCCCGTGCGCCCGCGCTTCTCCGCCTCCGGGATCCCGTGCAGGGGCCGGAGTGGACGCTTGGGGAATACGGCGTCTGATTCTGAGAGAGAGTCGAGGTTCGTCACGGTCACTTAAATGATACGGCGGGCGAGCCCCGAAAGGTTCGCCCGCCGTAAAGAAACTCACGAGCAGCTTACTTCGTGTCCTTGGGCGGAATACCGATGACCTTCACCCCTGCACCGCGGGCAATGTCCATCGCTGCGATGACATCCTGATACTTCACGGTCGGATCACCCTTCAAGAAGATGATTTTTTCAGGACGCGGATCGTAGATCTCGCGCAAACGCGCTGCGAGATTCGCCTTCGTCAACGGTTCGCGGTTCACGGCAAAGGAGCCGTCAGCCAGAACTTCCATCACGATCTGGTCGTTGGCGTTGTTGGCTGTCACGACCGCTGGGGTCGGGTCAGGCAACTGCAAATCGACGGCTTTGCGCATCATCGGCTGCATGATCATGAAGATGATCAGCAGCACCAACATGATGTCGATCATTGGTACGACGTTTGGCTCGTTGTTGAGACTCGAGTTGCTCCCGCCGGCGCTCATGCCCATTGCTTGCTCCGGTTAAGGGGTTTTGATCTCGTCGCCTTCGACGGCCGAAACCGTTCCAGGGACCTGATCGGTAATCGCGCCCACCATACGGACTCCGTTGCGCGAGGCAATGTCCATCGCCTCCAGCAAACGACCGTACTCGAGATTTCTGTCCGCCTTCACGTAGAGAATCTGGTCGAGCGTGCGGACCGAGTAGATGGCCTGCAGGTGCTTGCCCAACTCCTCGTTCGAGATCGGCGTACGATTCAGATAGTACTGGCCCCGCTGGTCGATACCGAGCACTTGGTCGGCTTCGGCCTCGGGGTGGGACTTGAGATTGACGCCTTGCGGCGGCTCCGCCTGGAAGCCCGACGTGATGATGTTGGTCACCACCATGAAGATGATGAGCAACACCAACATCACGTCGATCATGGGGACGACATTCGGCTCTGCTTTGACGCCGCCCCCGGCGTTCACTGACATACCCATCTGCGTAACCTCCTAAGGGGTCAGCGACTTACTGCGAGATCGGAGCAGAACCCTTCTGTGCCGCGGTGTTGAACTCGCGGGTGAAGCGGCTACGACCGAATTCACCAGACACACCCTTGATCAGGTAGTCGATCATCTCCTTGGAGACGTACGTCATCTCGGCGGTGAGATTGTCGATCTTGGTCTGGAAGTAGTTGTAGGCCCACACTGCCGGGATGGCCACGAGCAGACCGAAGCCGGTTGCGATGAGCGCTTCTGCGATACCGACGATGATGACGACAGACCCGACGAACCCGCCTGACCCATTGCGGCGAAGGCGTTGATGATGCCGAACACGGTGCCGAGCAGACCGACGAACGGAGCGGTCGAGCCCACCGTCGCGAGAATGGCGAGGCCGCGCTTCAACGACACGATTTCGACGAGCATGTTGCGCTCAATGGCGCGCTCGGCCGAGTTGATGTCGGAGACCGTGACCGATCCGTCCATGATGAGCGGCTTGACTTCGTCAAGCGCGCCGCCGAGGACGCGGGCCACGTGCGACTTCTTGTATGTCTGCGCGAGGTTAATCGCTTCCGTGAGGTTGTCTTCTTCGAGGAACTGCGAGAACTCCGGGGCGAACTTCAGCGTTTCCTTCTGCGCCTTGCGGAGATTCCACCACTTACCGAATGCGGTCGACAACGACCACAGGGACATGATGGCGAGCACGATCCAGATGCCCTTGGCGAATGGCGGGCTGTGCTGCCAGATAAAACCAATTGACATATCCATCGCTGATACTCTCCCGACTGCGATTGAAGTGTGGTGGAACTAGCGTGCGAGATTGAATACGAAGGGCTGCTGAACGAGCTGCTTCACTTTGCGACCGGCGACTTCTGCCGGCAGGAATCGCATGTTGGGCAACGAACTGCGGACGGCCTGTTCGAAGAGCGCGTGCGTGGAGCGAAGAACCTGGAAGCTGCTGATTTCGACGCGGCCCGTCGTGTCGACGACGAAGCGCGCAAGCACTTCACCCTCAACACCACCGGAACGGAGAATGTCGGGGTAGCGCGGACCCGGAGAGCCCGGCGCCGAGGCGGCCGGCTTCTCAACTTGGAAGTCGAAGTAGGTCTGGTCTTGATTGACCGGAGCCGTACCACCGACCACACCCGCAGCCACACCACCGGCCACACCACGACCCGAGAAGTCGTCTTCGTTGGTAATCGCCTTCGAGAGGTCGATCTCCGGGATGACGTCAGGGATGCTGATGGGCGCGGACAGCACCTGGAAGCCCTTTGGCGGGGGCGCCGCCATGACCTGATCGGGTGGCGGCGGCGCGTCCGGCTCAGGTGGCGGTGGCTCGTCCTGCTTTACTTCGACGAAGTCGATCTTCTGGACTATTTCTTCTTCTTCTTCCATTCCAGCATTCGCCGTAGCGAAGATGGAGGCCGCGATAATCGCGACATGGAAGAGCGTCGACACGGTACCGGCCCCGAGGGACCGCTGCTTCACCGGCTTCGACTCGATCAGGTTGTTGAACACGCGTGCACCCTGTAAGACGTGAACGATCGCGTGATGACGTCCGGACAGCCCGGCGTCTACCGTGAAGGAACGTACCCGCCCAGTATTAGGACTGAAATCGGGTAAAGATTAAGATTCTCTTAATCGACGGTGAGGATTCATTTTTTGGTTCACCGGCAATTGCACGGTAAACGTGCTACCGCGCCCAAGCCGCGACCCCACCGAAATGAACCCGCCGTGTGCATGCGCGATGTATTGCGCGATGGCGAGTCCCAGTCCCACGCCGCCGCGCTCCCCCGTGCGCGAGCGCACACGGTCGGCCCGCCAGAATCGATCGAAAATATACGGCAAATCTGCGGCCGCGATGCCCACGCCGGTGTCTTGTACGCTAAACGCGACGTGATCGCCTCGGTCTTCGAGTGAAATCGTCACGGTGCCCCTTTTACTCGTGTACTTCACCGCATTGGTCACGAGGTTCAAGAAGAGCTGGCGAATCCGGACGCCATCGCCATCAACCGTCACGGGATCTACGCGCTCAAGTGCGATGCGCACGCCGCTGGCCTCGCCGAGGATCACGGCCGTTTCCATCACTTCGCGGGTGAGCGGCTCCAGCGGCACGGGCTCGCGATGGAGATCAAAGCGCCCTTCGTCGGCACGCGCGAGCGTGAGCAATGAATCCACCAAGTCTGCCATGCGCGCCGTTTCGGCGAGCGCTTCTTCGAGCGGCGGCAACTGATCGTCCGCCACCTGCGGCGACTGCATCACACGCTCGATGTCGGCGCGCAACACGGTGAGCGGCGTCTTGAGTTCATGGCTCGCGTCCGCGGTGAATCGTCGCAACGCGGCAAACGACGTTTCGAGACGGGACATCATCGCGTTCAGTGTATGCGAGAGCCGATCGATTTCGTTCTCGTCGGATTCCACCGGCAAACGGCGATGCAGCGAGCGCCCGTCTTGAATGGCTTCGAGATCCGAGATGAGGCGTTCGACCGGCACCAGCGCGGAGCCCGCCATCAACCAGCTCACAAGCGCCGAGAGGAGGAGAATGAGCGGCAGCGTGACGAGGATGGGTGTTTTCAGTGCGCTGTTTCTGAGACTCAAGCCGCCAACAGCCTCGCCCGCCACCACGCGCGCCACGGGAATGCGACGCGACGGCGTCTCAAAGTGTGCGACAAGGAACACGTTGGTGGTGGAGTCCATACGCACGACGGCGGCGGGCTGCTCCGGTGTTCGTCGGAATGCCGCGCTGACAAGGCGATTGCGGTCATCCAGCAACAGGCGCGCCACGTCGGCATTTGCGTACAGCACGCGCGTGGAGTCGGTGATGATGATGTAACCCGGGA
This sequence comes from Gemmatimonas sp., assembly GCA_043753285.1. Classification (GTDB taxonomy): domain Bacteria; phylum Gemmatimonadota; class Gemmatimonadetes; order Gemmatimonadales; family Gemmatimonadaceae; genus Pseudogemmatithrix. Next base: position 14,444 of record JAYUWY010000278.1, read on the forward strand.
GCGCGTCTAGGAAGCGACGAATGCTCGGTTCAATGCGCCGGCCGACGAGCGAGTCCTCGGTGATGACAACCGAGATGCCCGACGGTGTTTGCTGCAGAATCACCGACGCGAGATCGGCGACCAGATCCGCGCGCTGCTGCAAGTTGCGCGTGGCCGCCGTTTGATTGGCCGACCACAAAATCGCCGCGAAAATCCCGAGCGTGGCGGCGAGCGCCACCACGTACGAGACGGTGAGTCGCGCACGAATGGACGTCACGGCTTCAACACGTACCCTACGCCACGCACCGTGTTGATGAGCTTCTTCTCGTGCGGTGCGTCAATCTTTTTGCGCAGGTGGTTGATCACCACGTCCACGATGTTGGTGCCGGGATCGAAGTGATAACCCCACGCGTATTCCGTGATGAGCGTGCGGCTGAGCACGCGCCCAACGTGCCGCGTGAGATACTCGAGCACCAAGAACTCTTTGGGCGTGAGCTCGATGAGTTGCCCCGCGCGACGCACTTCGCGTGCATCGAGGTCCACTTCGAGGTCGAGCACGGTGAGCTTGGGCGACACAATCGAACGCGGACGGCGCGCCAAGGCCTCGACGCGCGCCAACAGTTCTTCAAAAGCGAATGGCTTGGTGACATAGTCATCGGCACCGGCGCGCAACGTCTCAACCTTGGCGTCTACGGCATCTTGCGCCGTGAGCACGAGCACCGGTTTCTCAAAGCCACGCGCGCGCAGGTTGCGCAACACTTGTTGGCCCGAACGGCCGGGCAACCGTAGGTCGAGCACCACGAGATCGTACGGCTGCGACTTCGCGAGCGCTTCGCCTTCTTCGCCGTCGGCAACCAAGTCCACCGTGTAGCGCGCCTCTTCGAGCCCGCGCTTCACAAACTGGCCCACCGTCGGGTCGTCCTCGATGACTAAGACTTTCATTGGGCCACCACTGGGAGAACCACGCGGAACGTGCTGCCCTGACCAAGCGTGCTGTCCACTTCGATGGTGCCACCGTGCTCTTGCACGATGCCGTAACAGATGGAGAGACCAAGTCCCGTGCCCTGCCCCGGCCCCTTCGTCGTGTAGAACGGTTCGAAAATCTTCACCAGCTCGCCGCGCGCAATGCCGTGCCCTTGATCGACCACTTCGAGAATCGCGCCGCGCTTAGGATCCGTGCCCGCCGCGGTGACAATCTGCACCACGCCCTTCTCGCCCATTGCGTCCATGGCATTGATCAACAACGCCATCAGCACTTGTACGAGTTGCTCGGTGTTCGCTTGCGGCACGCGCCCGATGGTGGGGTCAAGCGTGGTCTGCACGGTGAGCTTCTTGAATCGCACGTGATGCTTGAGCAAGAAGAGCGTGCGCTCAACGACATCGTTGATGTTCACGCGCTCCTTGCGCGGCTGCTTGGGACGCGAGAAGTCGAGCAACCCGTCCACAATCTGCTTGCAGCGCACGACTTCGTTCTCGATGATGCCTAAGAAGTCATGCGTCTCGGGGGCCATCGTCACGCCGCTCTTCTCGAGATCTTCAATGCGATAGCCCAACGACTCTGCGCACGCGGCAATCGTCGCCAGCGGATTGTTAATCTCATGCATCACGCCAGCGGCGAGCTGGCCAATGGCCGCGAGCTTCTCGGCCTGAGAGAATCGCTCCTGCGCTTCCTTCCAATCGGTGACGTCTTCGCCGATGGTGATGACGTGGCTGACCGCGCCATCACCTAAGCGCATCGGGATCTTCGTGATGCGATACGTGCGCGCTTCGCCCGACGCCACGGACTCCATCTGATACTCCTGCATACGTCCCGTCGAGAACACGTCGTCAAACTCACGACGCAGCATCTCTGCGGGCTGACGATGCAGAATCTCAAAGATCGTGCGGCCAATGGCTTCCTCGCGCGACACACCCTGCATGCCGGTCTCGCGCTTGCGATTCCAACTCTGAATGCGATACTCGCGGTCAATCACGTACAAGCCAAGCGGCAGCGAGTCGATGATCTTCTCAGTGAAGCGACGGCCGCGTTCAATTTCTGCGGTACGTGCTGCCACTTCGACTTCCAGCTGGCGCGAGCGTTCGGCATGTGCGAGTTCTGGCGCGAGCAAGTTGGCAAGCGCCGTGAGCAGCATGCGCTCTTCGTCGCCGAGCGAGCGCGTGGTACGGACTACGAGCGCACCGACGCGACGATCACCGAGAATGATTGGGGCCACCTCAAGATCGCGCACGACTTGGAGCGAATCGCCAAGACGCAGGCCTTTGCGCACGTCTTCTTCGGTGGTGCAGTCTTCGCCGGCCGCCCAGCCAATCACCAAACCTTGCGGCGCGTGCAGCCACAGTGAGACCTGCCGCGCCTCGAGGAACGCGCGGAGCGTCGCAAGCGCCCCGTCCACGGTGCTTTCTAGCGCTCGCGCCGAGGCAAGCTCCGCGCTGATGCCGGCCAAGGCCGACAATGCGCGGGAGGCACGCCCTTCAGAAGTCGAGTCTGCGCTCTGTTTGTTCGGCAAGGACGGTGGCAGAGGAATGCGCGGAAGCTACGACCCGCTCACAGGCGCGACAAGGGAAAGTCTCAGACAGTGTGCCGACGTGACAGCCGCCGCTGGTCGACTCGGCAGGCGCGTCTGTCGGGTCGGCAAATTTTGGTCGGCACGGCAGTTGCGCATGGGTGGCAGGCATGCGGGGCCTTCCCCGCCTTCACAAACCCCAACGGAGGATTCTGACAATGGTGTATCGCACAACGCTCGCCCCCATCGTCTCCGTGCGCCGCGAAATGGACCGCCTGTTTGAGGACGCCGTCGGGCGCGGCGATCAGGTGCCCGCGAGTTGGACGCCGGCGGTGGACATTCGCGGAACGAAGGAAGCGTGGCTGTTCGAGTTGGACCTGCCCGGTGTGAGCCCGTCTGCCGTGGAAGTCACCGCCGATCAGAAGGTGCTGACCATCCGCGGCGAGAAGACCGGCCACAACAGGGACGGCGAGGATCAGCGCTGGTTGAGTATTGAGCGCGTGACGGGGAGCTTTGAGCGCTCGTTCCGACTTCCGAACTCTGTGCGCGAGGACGGCATCGAGGCCAGCTTCAACAACGGCGTGCTGACGATCACGGTGCCGAAGGCCGAGGTGACGTCGGCGCGCAAGATTGAGGTGAAGACTTAACTACTGACGGACGACTGACGACGGAAGGAAACCGCGCAGTT
>JAYUWY010000279.1:0-1666 GCA_043753285.1 Gemmatimonas sp.
CGATGCGGCGGCGCGACGAACGTGCGCAGGCCATCTGCGAGTCGCGCGCGGCCCTCATCTGTGCGGGCCGCCGGCAACGCCGCGTGCACCGCGAGTGCGGCAGCAAGCGCGTTGGCCACATTGTGCACGCCCAGCAGCGGCAGTTCGTCGCGACTCAACAACGGCGCGCCCGCGAGCATCAGCACGCGCTTCGATGCGTCGTACCAGGCGTCAGTATCGTTGCGCACCACGGAGAACATCTTCGCTATGCCAGCCACGTGTGCCGTGCGACTCATGACTTCCCCATCATCCGCGTTCACCACGCGAATGCTCTGCGCCGTGGCGTTCGCAAACAGCCGATCCTTGTCGCGATAGTACAACTCAAGGTCCGCGTACCGATCCAAATGGTCCGGCGCGAGATTCGTCAGCACCGACACCGCCGGCGCAATACTCGGCGAGTCGTGCAACTGAAACGAGCTCAGCTCAAGCGCCAGCCATGATGGCAACGTCTCGCGCAGTGCGATCTCCGCCAACGGCGTGCCGATATTCCCCGCTTCTTCCGCTGCTTCGCCCACGGCGCGCAGCAGATGCCCAATCATCGCAGTGACGGTCGTCTTGCCGTTGGTGCCCGTCGTCGCGATGTATCGCGTGTGTGGCAACGCCATCAGCGCCAGCTCAATCTCACTGATGATGCGCACACCCGCGTCGCGCGCGGCCACAACAGCGGCCGCGTCCGGTGGCACACCTGGGCTCACCACCACGAGCGCGGCGCGTGCAATGCGTGCGAGATTGTGCGCGCCCACATCCACGTGGATGTGCTCGACGCGCAGTTGTTCGGCGAGCGCTTGTACGTCCGCGCTCTTACCAGCATCGGACGCGTACACTTCGCAGCGCATGCGGCGCAACAGACGCGATGCAGCTGCGCCACTGCGTCCGAGTCCGACTACCGCGGCCTCGTCTCCGCCGAAGTTCAACTCCGGGAAACGGCCGGTATCACTCACCGGATCTTCAGCGTGGAAAGCGCGAGGAAGGCGCAGAGGATTCCGAGAATCCAAAAGCGCACGACAACCTGCGTCTCCGGCCAGCCCTTGAGCTCAAAGTGGTGATGAATGGGCGCGCGCAAAAACACGCGATGCTTCATCGCGTACTCGCGACCGTGCCGCGCGGCGCGAATCTTGAACGCGCCGCGCTGAATGATCACCGACACCGTCTCTGCGACGAAGACGCCGCCGAGGATGAGCACGAGGAATTCGCTCTTGAGCAGAATGGCGACGGCACCAAGCGCACCGCCGAGGGCGAGCGAGCCGGTGTCACCCATAAAGACTTCGGCCGGATGCGCGTTGTACCACAGGAATCCAACGGCCGCGCCAAAGACTGCCGAGCAGAACACCGTGAGCTCGCCCGCCCCGCGCAGATAGATCAAGCCGAGGTACTCCGAGGCGTCGACGCGTCCCATCACGTAGGCGAACACCGCGAGCGTGAGCATCGCGATCGCCATGAGGCCTGCGGCAAGACCATCGAGTCCGTCGGTGAGATTCACCGCGTTGCTCGTGCCCGTCATCACGAAGGTCACGAACGGCAAGTACGTCCACGCCCACGCTGGCACGATGAGCACGTACTTGTAAAACGGCAGCGTGGTGGACGCGCCTGGCAGCGAGTTGAGCGGCACCAACCAGATGAACAAGCC
>JAYUWY010000280.1:0-3409 GCA_043753285.1 Gemmatimonas sp.
GGCGTGTTCTCCTGCTCGGTAGCGTCACCGGTGAGCGGGTTGTCCACGATAAAGCCAGAGATCACGCGACCACCAGAAAGCGTGACAAGATTTGGACGCGTGATGCGGTTCTCCAAATCCTGCTGCGTGTGCGTCGGCGCCACGCGACGGTTCACAATAACCGCCGTCACTTCCGTGAGACCGTTGCCCAGCGAGCGCGACGTCACCGAGTCCACTTCCACCAGCGGCATCTGCGACGTCTGATACAGCGTGAACATCATGTTGCGATGTCCATCGCTCTGCAGCATGAAGCCTGGCTCGACGCGACCAAAGTTCTTCTTGGTGCCGCCGACTTCGACCATGCCGTACTGCGGGTGATTCACCGGCGTCCACTCCACCATCGCTTCGCCCATCAACAGCAAGCGATTGAAGCGCGATTCCGTGGTCTGGTACTGACGGTTGTTGGGATTGCCACCACCGAAGCCGCCGCCACCCTGCGGTTCCTTGTAGAAGTACAAGAACGGCGTCCAGAGCTCATTGGAAAACGTCAAGATGCCGCGTGCCCCATAAAACCAGTCGAGTTCGCCGCCCCACACCGTGTACAGATCCTTCCATACGATCATGTAGCGATAGCCCGGCAACACTTCCTCGCCCACGCGACCAATCACATCAAACACCTGCACGTCCTGCGGACGATACTCGTCCTGCGGTACGCCAGGACCACGCAGCAGCATGCCGCCGCTGTTGTGGTAGCTCTGCGCGCCGGCAATGTTGGGATGCGCAATCACGAAGTCCATGATGTTGCGCGTCTCAATCAACGAACCCGGATAACGATCCGCGCCGCCCTGCACATATTGCGGCGCCCAACGCCATGGCCAGTTGCGGTTTGGGTCGTACACGCCCGGACCGTCTTCATTCACGACGCCGTCGCCGTCGTTGTCAAAGCCTTCGCCGCCCAGCAAGTCGTACTCACCCTGCTCACCCGGCAACACTGGCACGAGTAAGCGCGGATCTTCGGGCGACACGCGGAAACGACCATTCGTGTTGCGACGACGCATCTGCGTGATGTGTCCGTCGCCGTTCAAGTCGTCGAGTCCGTCTTCATCCACACGTCCGTCGCCGTCGGTATCGCGCGGCGCGAGACCCGTACGAGGCGAGCTCGAGTTGTTGGGCTCGTGGATGTAGTGATCGCGGCCGTCGGGATTGATCGTCGGGACGATATAAATCGTGTAGTTGCGCAGCAGCGAATCCACCGCCGGAACACGATCGGCCATCTCGGCCAAGTACCACGCTGTGTACAACGAGAACTCCGCGCCCTGGATTTCATTGGCGTGGATGTTGCCGTCAATCCACATCGCCGGCTTCTTGTCGGCATCGCCCACAGAGAAGTTGGTGACGGTGAGCAAGAACATATCGCGACCTTCGGTGCTCTTGCCGATGCTCCCCATCTTGATCATGCCAGGGTGCGCAGCGGCGAGACGACGGCCGATTTCCATCAGGCCTGCGTGATCGTAGAAACGATCCCACGACACGGCGACCTTCGGGTTTGGCGGTGTGCCAAGCGCAGCGAGTGCGCCAGCCACCGGTGCCTGCGTGGCGCGAGCTGGCGGCGGCGCAGTACGAATCTGCGCGCTGAGCGCGACAGGCGCGGCGACGAGCGCCGCGAGAGTGAACAACGCACCAAGGCGCGGTGCGACGGACTTGGACAATGCAGTTGGCATTGGTCGCTTACCTCGCGCGGAGGGTGATGGTCTGCGTGGTGAGTCCCGCGTGCGGCGAGCCCACGTTGAGTGTGATCGTCGAGTTCGGTGCGCCAACCACCACCCACTCGAAGGTCTCCGTGCCACCGCTGCCGCGTACGGCACCGATGTAGTTCATACGACGACCGCTGCTGAGCGTGTGCGCATTGCTGAGCACGAGCTCAACGCGCGCGCGCTGCGGCAACCGCGAGCGCACACCAATTGCTGCGTTGCTCGGCAAGTAGCCGTTGTTCTGCACCACCGCGCTGATGCGATACACGCGCGGCCCAACTTCAGTGACCGTCACCGTCGGCACGGCGAGCGTCGGCATCATCTGCGCGAGCTCCGTGACGAATGCGGTGTGCTTCATGGCGAGTGAGTCCAGCTGCGAGCCAGCCGGATTCAACTGCGCACCCGGTGCGAAGCCGCCGACTTCCACAGCCTGTCCATCAATCGTGAAGCCCTGCACGGCCGTCCATTCCACAAAGCCAGCCGGATTGTTGGCCTTCATCCAGCGGTAGTCATTGCGCTCCGCAGCGAGCGGATCTGCTGCCGGTGCACGGCGAGCTGCGGCAGTGTCAGCCGGCGCCTTGCCCGGCCACCACACGCGCGAACCAAACGCAAAGCGACCCATGTGGAAGTACGACCACGAGAGCGGATCGCCCACGTCGGTCGCCGTCGCGGGACCTTCGCTGAAGCCCGTAGTGACCTTAAAGCGACGCGAGACTTCGGTGAACCACCCGTTGTCTTCGGGGAGCGACGCGGTGAGCGGGCCACCAGCCGACGTGCCCTGTGCTGCACCGCCGATGCCTGGGACGCGACGGCCTTCCCACGCCTTGATCAAGTTGTCCTGCATGCCGAGCACGTACACGGCACCGATGTTGTCGTGCGTGCTCATGAACTCTGCGACAGCGCGCGATTCCTCGGCGGAGAACGGGTGCAGACCGCTGTGCTCACCAAAGAAGCGAAAGTTGTTGGCGAAGTTGCGCGAGATGTCTGTGCCACCGACGACGTCTTCGTTGTACTCGCCATCGTTGTCGTCATCGCGACCTTCCACGAGCAGGCGATACATACCGCGCTCGCCCTTGGTTGCATCAGCACGACGCATCAGCGCCGGGTCAACCGCGTCCACCATCCATTCACCATCGTGTGCCTTCACGCGCATCATCGTGATGATGCCGTCGCCGTTGAGATCGTTGGGGCCGTCTTCGTCGTTGGCCATATCGCGATCGTCATCAAACGCGGCGTCGTTGCCCGTACGCTCCCAACGCAGCGGGCCAAAGAAGGCCTCGCTCGCGTCTGGGTTCAAGCGCGGCACAATGTAGATCGTGTAGTTGTCGAGCAGCGCGCGGTTGGCGCCCGTGAGCGACGCCAAGTTACGGACCATGCGCAGCGCGACTTCCGAGCTGCTGATCTGTGGGCCGTAGGCGCCCGCGAGCACGAGCACGGCAGGCTTGGTGTCGGAGGCGCCGACGCGCACGACCTGCACAGGGCGACGGCCCGGCGAGGTGGCGAGGGTGGTCACGCGCACGACGCTGGAGGCGCTGCGGGCGATGGAATCGAGTGCCGCGCCGAGGCGGGCGGCGGTGTGGTACCCGTCGGTGGGGCGCCCTTGTGCGCCGGACGGGATGGCGAGAGTCGCAAGCAATGCGACTGCGCCGAGCGAGCGGATGTGTGGCATCGTCTCGTGG
>JAYUWY010000281.1:0-3408 GCA_043753285.1 Gemmatimonas sp.
TCCGCTGTTGAACGCTGGATACAAGAAGCTGATCAGCGTTTGGCCGGGCATCAGTCGCGCCGACTCGGCGTCGTTGGGCGCGCGTACTTTGGCGACGACTTCGCTGGCCCAGACTTCGGCGGTGGAGGCGAGCTTGCCGCCTGCCGCCATGTACGCCGCGTCGTCGAAGTTGGCGCCAGCTCCGGCGCCGGACTCAACGAGAACCGTAAAACCCTGCGCAACCAACTTCTTTACGGCGTCAGGGGTGCTGGCAACGCGGCGTTCGCCGCTGAGTGTCTCTTTACAGATTCCAACACGCATCTTCGGTGTGGGACGAGGGTGGGGCAATCGGGCCTACAGTTGTTTCTCCACTGCTTCTACGGCGCGCGCCGCAGCATCGCTGGCGGCTACGACGGCTTTCTTCGCAGCCTCGGCGAGCGCTGCTCCTGCTGCTTTATCGGGCATTGCGACCACATTGATGCGCACATTGTACGCCGCGCCCTTGGCCGCGGCTTCGGCGAGGAGCGCGCCCACACCGGCATCGGACGCGGCATTCGTATTGCCCTTCACCGCGCAAATCGCCGCGAGCTCCGCGGCCTCGGCGCAGCGCTGTACCGTCTCGAGCGGCACCTCAGCGGCGCGCATTAGTCCTGCCTGAATTGCCGCCGTACGCGCCTGATCCTGCTCGGGCGTGTCCTTGGGCAACTTGTACGCGTTGCTCACGAGCGTGTATGCGGCCGCGTCCTCGTCCTTGAGCGCCTTCAAGCGGCTCACGAGCGCGGCCGCGCGAAGGCCGAGCGCCTTCATCTCTTCGTCTACCGCTGCGTACTTCTTGCGACCGACGGTCAACGCCGCGACCATCTGCGCGAGCGCAGCGCTGAGTGAACCCACCAGCGCGACGACAGAGCCGCCACCTGGCACGGGCGACGAGCCCGCGAGTTCACTGATGAAGCCCGAGATAGACTCACCGCCGCTCGCGGCCGAACGCACCTGCCGCTCGAGCACTGCGTCGGGCTTGTAGTCGCGCCAACGCAGATGACGGGCCGCAGCTTCAAACAACGCGCGCTCGGGCACGAGACCCACGATCTCGCTCCACGTCGGGGTCACGCCCTGCGCTTCGGCTTCCATCTTGACCATCTCGTACGCGCGGTGCAGCGGTGTGGCGTCGAGGTCCACGAGGTTCATCGACACCTGCGCTTGGCCATCGACTTCCATGCCCAGTCCCTTCACGCCCTTCAAACCACCTGACGAACCGCGCACAGCCTTCGCGACGTTCTTGGCGATCTGGAGATTCTCCTTGCCGCCGAGGTACACGTTGTAGGCGACGAGGAAGGGACGCGCGCCGATGACAGTGGCGCCAGCCGTCGCATGAATGTGGGTGGGGCCGAAGTCGGGCACCCGATTGGGATTCTTGCCAATCTCTTCGCGCGCAATTTCAAACTCACCGCGACGAATGTCGGCGAGGTTGGTGCGGTCCGCGCGCGATGCAGCGCGCTCGTAGAGGAACACGGGAATGTTGAGTTCTTTGCCAACGCGTTCGCCGAGTGTGCGCGCGAGGACGATGCAATCTTCCATCGTCGCGCCTTCGAGCGGGATGAACGGGCAGACGTCGGTGGCGCCAATGCGCGGATGCTCACCGCTGTGCTTGTTGAGATCAATGCGCTCGCTGGCGAGCTTGATGCCGCGAAACGCGGCTTCGGCGGCCTTTTCTACTGGGGCCACAAATGTCACGACGGTGCGATTGTGCGACGGGTCGCTCGAGACGTCGAGCACGACGACGCCTTCGACGCTCGCGATGGCGTCGCGAATGGCGTCAATCGTGGATTGGTTGCGGCCTTCGGAGAAATTCGGGACGCACTCGACGAGGGACATTTCTCAGTTGTGTTCGGGTGTAGAGCCGTAATCTAGCTTCTGGTCGACCCAATTGAACTGCGTTCACCACGAAGGCACGAAGTACTGCGCTTCCAGCAAACGGTCCTTGTAGTACTTCGTGCCTTCGTGGTGAATGTACTTCTCTAAGCGCCCGCCAATGCATCCGCGAGCCACTGATGCATGGCGCGATTGCCGGCCAATACCGAAGATGGCCCGAGTGCGCGCAGATGCTCGCCTGAGATATCCGTCGCCACGCCACCAGCTTCGCGCACGAGCAACATCCCGGCCGCGAAATCCCACGGTGCGAGCTGCATCTCCCAGAATCCATCAAATCGCCCGCAGGCCACACTCGCGAGGTCAATAGCGGCCGCACCTGGGCGCCGCACGCCGCTCACGTGCGCCATCACGGCTTCCATCTGGCGGTGATACGGCGCGATGTCGCTCGCGTCCTTGAACGGGAATCCCGTGCCTATCAGCGCGCGCTGTGGATCGGTGATGCTCGAAACCTGCACTGGCTCGCCATTCATCGTGCAACCGCGGCCAGCGCGCGCCGCGAAGAGCTCGCGCCCTGGCACATCGAGCACCACGCCCACCTCGGGTTCGCCGTTGACGAGCACCGCAATGGACACCGCGTACTCAGGATAGCCGTGCAGAAAGTTCGTCGTGCCGTCGAGCGGATCGACCACGATTGTGATGCCGCGTTCTAGGACGTCGCGCGGCACGCTGGCGGCCGATTCCTCAGCCAAAACCGTCGCCGCGGGAATGGCGTCTCGGAGCACTGTGAGAATGGACGCCTCCGCGGCCTCGTCCACTTCCGTGACGAAATCCGTCGGGCTCTTCGAGCGCCAATTGAGGCTACGGGCGTCGGGGGCAGCAGCGCGAATCACCTCCGCACCCGCCTCCGCCGCTCGAATTGCCGCCTCCAACCATGCGGCCGCCTGTTGATGACCCATCCACAGCTCCGTAACTTCGGGGGATGACGCGTGTCTTCAGCGGGATCCAGCCCTCGGGCGAGCTGCACATTGGCAACTACCTCGGGGCCGTGAAGAATTGGGTCGCGCTGCAATCGCAGCACGAGTCGTTTTTCTGCATCGTAAACTATCACGCCATCACCGTAGCGTACGAGCCGGCTGATTTGCGCCGCCGTACGCGCGATATGGCGATCTCACTTTTGGCGTCTGGCCTCGACGTCGCGCACTGCGTGCTCTTTGTGCAAAGCGACGTCCCGCAGCATACCGAACTGCAGTGGCTACTCAACACCATCACGCCGCTCGGTGAGCTCGAACGTCAGGTCCAGTTCAAGGACAAGTCGGGCAAGCAGGAGCAGGTGATGGCGGGCTTGCTCAACTATCCGGTGCTGCAGGCCGCGGACATTCTGTTGTACCGCGCTGATCTCGTGCCGGTGGGCGAGGATCAAGTGCAACACTTGGAGCTGTCGCGTGTGGTGGCGCGCAATTGGAATTCGCGCTTCTCGCCCGACGCGCCGTATTTCCCAGAGCCGCAGCCCAAGCTTGCGCCGACGCGTCGCATTGTGGGACTCGATGGCCAAGCGAAGAT
>JAYUWY010000282.1:0-1661 GCA_043753285.1 Gemmatimonas sp.
CGGGGTGACCGCCACCTCGGTGATCCTGGCGATCACCCTGTATGTCGTCCGCATGTTCGGCGTGACCGCCGGCTACCACCGCTTCTTCTCGCACCGGTCGTTCAAGACCTCGCGCGTCGGCCAGTTCCTGTTCGCGTTCCTCGCGATGAGCTCGACGCAGAAGTCGGTCCTCTGGTGGGCGGCTCTCCATCGCCACCACCACCGGCATTCCGACCAGGAAGAGGATGTGCACTCGCCGCTCCACCGCGGCTTCTTCTACTCGCACGTCGGCTGGATCTTCGACAAGAAGCACGCGGACACGCGTGTGGACGAAGTGCCTGATCTCACCAAGTATCCCGAGCTGCGTTTCCTTGATCGGTATCAATTGGTGCCGGCAATCGCGCTCGGCATTCTCTGCTACTTCATCGACGGCTGGTCTGGCGTCGTGATTGGATTCTTCGCGAGCACGGTCGTGCTGTACCACGGCACGTTCTTCATTAATTCGCTCGCGCACGTGTACGGCGATCAGCGCTATGTCACCGGCGACACCTCGCGCAACAACTGGTGGTTGGCAGTGATTACGCTGGGTGAGGGATGGCACAACAACCATCACGCGTATCAGCGCTCCACGCGTCAGGGTTTCCGCTGGTATGAGTTTGATCCCACGTATTACGCGTTGAAGGCGATGTCGTGGGTTGGGCTGGTGTGGGATCTTGGCGAGCCGCCACGCGAAGTTGTGCGGAACGAGCGGCGCGTGGGCGCCCAAGTGCTCGAGCGTGTCTCGCGCCAACTGGCCGAACAATTTGCGGCCACGCGCGCTGATGCGGCGGCGGCCGCACACGCTGCGCGCGAGCAGTTTGACGCGCATCCGCGTGTTATCGAGCTGCGCGAACGTCTGAGCGCAGGCCAAGCGCGTGCCGAAGAAGCGTGGCACGAACTGCAGGAGCACATCCCGGCTCTCCCGCAGCTCCCGTCTGCGGCCGAAATTCGGGCTCGCGTCCTGCTCGCGTATGCCGACTCTCCCTCTACCGACGAAATCGTGAGCCGCGTGCGGCAACTCGTCGCCGAAGGAATGACGTTTGAGCTCTTTCCCGAGCTCGCGCCCACAGCCGCGTAGTCTGCGAGCGAACGGATTGGGCTAGCTGTACGTTCTAGCGGGAGGTGACTTCGGTCGCCTCCCGCTTTGCTTTGACCTTCCTGGAGATATCCGATGCGTGCGCTTTCCGTGGCTCTCGTTCCGCTCGCCCTCGCTGTGTCAGCGTGCTCCGTACAGGCGGTGTCTGCCAAGGAGCAGCAGGGCACGTCGTTCCCCGCTGGCGCCGCCGACGTAGCCACGCGCCTGCAGAACAGCACGCGCCACGCGGAGTGGGCAATGATTCCGACCGCGCCTGGATCCAAGGATTCGATCGCTGCGTGGGTCGTCTTTCCGGAGCGGCGCGACAACGCGCCCGTGGTTGTCGTCGTCCACGAAATCTTCGGTCTCTCAAGCTGGGTCCGCGGCGTCGCCGATCAGCTCGCCGCCGACGGCTTCATCGCCATCGCGCCCGACCTGCTTTCTATTGAACGCGGTGGTGCCACGACTGACTCCATGGCTTTCGCCGACGCTCGCGCCATGATTCAGCGCGTCACGCCCGACAAGATGAACGCGATGGTTGCGGCGGTTGGTCAGTACGGCATGAACT
>JAYUWY010000283.1:0-6777 GCA_043753285.1 Gemmatimonas sp.
GACGGGCGACCAATGCCGCGCTTTTCGAGCTCCTTCACGAGGGACGCTTCGGAATAACGCGGCGGCGGCTCGGTGAAGTGCTGCGACGGATCAATACCGCGCACGGGAGCATGCTCGCCAGGCTCAATGGCCGGCAGCGCCTGCTCGTCTTCGAGTGCCTTGGAGTCGCCTTCTTCGCGCGCTTCTTTGTACAGCGCGAGAAAGCCCTGGAACTTGATGACCGATCCCGTGGCGCGGAACAAATAGCGGCCGAGATCAAAGTCTACAGTAGTCGTATCAAACACCGCCGGCGCCATCTGGGACGCCATGAAGCGCTGCCAGATGAGCGTGTAAAGCTTGAGCTGCTCGGGCGAGAGATACTTGGCCACTGAGTCCGGCGTGCGCGAAGGATCCGTGGGACGGATACCTTCGTGCGCGCCCTGCGCCGCATCATCCTTACCTGCGGGATACAAGCGCGGACCATCGGCCAAGAATTCCTTGGCGAACATCTTGCCCAAGTACTCACGCGCGGCCGTAGCCGCTGAGTCCGCCACGCGCACGTGGTCGGTACGCATGTAGGTGATGAGACCAACGGCGCCTTCGCTCTTACCGAGCTCGACACCTTCGTAGAGGTTCTGCGCGAGACGCATCGTGCGCTTGGAACCGAAGCCAAGCTTCTTGGCCGCTTCTTGCTGCAAGGTGCTCGTCTTAAACGGCGCTTCAGGATTCTTGCGACGCTCGCGACGCTTGATATCCGTGACGTCAAAGTGCGTACGGCCCTTGAGATCATTCACGATCTTGTCGGCCGCCTGCTGATTCGGAATTTCCGGCTTCTCGCCATCTACGTGATGCAGCTTGGCGACAAACTCTTGGCCTTCGTGCTCAAGACGCGCGGCAATCGTCCAATACTCGCGCGGTACAAATGCACGAATTTCGCGCTCACGCTCCACGAGCAGTCGCAGTGCCACAGTCTGCACACGGCCCGCCGAGAGTCCCTTCTTCACCGTCTTCCACAGCACTGGGCTCGCCTTGTAACCCACGAGGCGATCCAGCACGCGACGCGCCTGCTGCGCATCCACCTTCTTGCTATCGATGGCGCGCGCTTCGCCGAGCGCCTTCGTTACGGCGTCCTTTGTGATTTCATAGAACAGCGCGCGCTTAATGGGCGCGGTGGTCTTATTGATTTGCTGTTCAACGTGCCACGCAATCGCCTCACCTTCGCGGTCAGGGTCGGTTGCGATGAACACGGCCTTCGCCGTCTTCGCAGCACTCTTGAGTTCAGCGACCGTCTTTTCCTTTCCAGGAATCGTGACGTACTCCGGCTCGAATCCATTATCAGGATCGATGCCGATGCTCTTCACGGGCAAATCGCGGATATGGCCCACGGTCGCTTTCACAGCGTAGGCGGAGCCCAAGTACTTCCCGATGGTCTTGGCTTTGGCAGGTGACTCAACGATCACCAACGACTTGCCGGCGGCCGAACGCGCTGCTTCCTCGTCGTGAGGAAGCTCGGGCTCGACAGCTTTCTTGCGCGCCTTAGGAGCCGCCTTAAGAGCCGCCTTAAGAGCCGCCTTCGCGGCCGCCTTGGGCGCAGCTTTGGTCGCCGCTTTCTTGGCGGCTGCCTTCTTCTTCGGCGCCTTCTTGGCTGCCGTCTTCTTGGTCGTGGCCATCACTCTTGGGTAGCGGACTGAACAGGGAGGACATCCTAAGACCCTGTTTGGCTCGTCGCAAGCGCAACTATATAAGAGGCCACATCGGCTTCGGACAACGAATCTACGCTAAGTGTGTGCTGTGATTGCACATAGAGCGCCTCGCGGCGGGCCAGAAGCTGAGCCACCTTTTTTTCAGTCTCACCGTCCGCGAGGAGGGGTCGGCCCCCACCCTGTGCCTCGATTCTGGTCGCCGCGACGGCCGGAGAAACCTGCAAGTACACGAACACGGAGCTCGCTCGAAACTGCTCGACGAGATCGCCCAACTCCACCCAGCCACCTCCCGTGGCCATGATGAGCTGCGAGCGTCCCAACCACTCCGCCGTGACCGCACGCTCGAGCTTTCGGAACGCCGCTTCGCCCTGTCGCGCGAATATTTCCGGGATCGTTCTGCCCGCGCGCTGCTCAATCGCGGCGTCGGAATCTTCAAATGTCCACGCGAGCTTCGGATGTTTTTCGGTGAGTAGCCGCGCAGCCAATTTGCCGGCTGTGCTCTTGCCCGCGCCCGGCAATCCCACCAACACAATGCGCTGCGGCGATGCGCTCACTTGAGTCGCTGCGCCACGTGCTCGATGTACGACGCGTGATTGCGCGCGAGCTCGCCGAGTGAATCGCCACCAAACTTCTCGAGCACTGCATCAGCGAGCACGAGTGCGGTCATCGCTTCGGCGATCACGCCCATCGCAGGCACCGCGGTGACATCACTGCGCTCAGCGGCTGCCGCAGCGGTTTCGCCGGATTTCATGTCTACTGTTTGCAGCGGACGCATCAACGTCGAGATGGGCTTCATCGCCACGCGCAGCACCAGCGGCTCTCCTGTCGTCATGCCGCCTTCGAGTCCACCCGCGCGATTCGTCCGGCGACGCACATTCCCCGTGCGCGGATTCCCTGGAGCGGGCTCAATCTCGTCGTGCACTTCAGCACCCGTGCGACGCGCGGCGTCGAAGCCGATGCCCATCTCCACGCCTTTGACCGCAGGAATCGAGCAGATGGCAGCAGCCAGGCGACCATCAAGTTTGCGATCCCAGCTCACATGCGCGCCCAAGCCCACCGGCAATCCGGTCACCACGACCTCACAGATGCCCCCCAGCGTGTTTCCTTCCGCCTTGGCGGCATCGATGCGCCTGATCATCTCCAACTCGGCCTGCGGGTCAAGACAGCGCAAAGACGAGGCATCGGCTGCGGCGTTGATGTCCTCGGGCAATGCGACTGGAGCTGCGTCCACACCGCCCAAGTGCACGAGGTGGGAGCCGATGCGCACACCGAGCGCGGCGAGCAGCTGTCGCGCGACGGCGCCTGCGGCCACGCGAGCAGTGGTCTCGCGCGCTGACGCGCGTTCCAAGATGTCGCGCGCATCTTCGCGATCGAATTTGAGCACGCCCGTGAGATCGGCGTGCCCCGGACGCACACGCGTCACCTGACGCTTGCGACCTTCCGGCGAATCATCTTCCGGCCGCGGCGCGGGATCCATGATTGCTTCCCAGTTGGCCCAATCTTTATTGCGAATCATCATCGCAATAGGAGATCCAATCGTCTCACCCGCGCGCACGCCGCTCAAGAACTCCACTTGGTCGGTCTCAATCACCATGCGACGCCCGCGGCCATAGCCCTGCTGCCGGCGCGCGAGCTCGTGGTTCACGTGGGCCGCAAGCAACGGCAATCCCGCCGGTACGCCCTCAACAAGGGAGATGAGGGCGGGGCCGTGGGATTCGCCAGCAGTGGAAAAACGCAGATGTGGCATTAATCAGACTTGAGAGGTGAGACTTGAGACTTGAGACTTGAGACTTGAGACTTGAGACTTGAGACTTGAGACTTGAGAGACAGGCTTGCGTGCACACCTCTCAAGTCTCACCTCTCAAGTCTCACGTCTACAAAGAAGAAGCCCCCCCGCAATATCGCGGAGGGGCCCCTCGTACTGCTAGCGCTCTGAAGTTTACGGAGTCCGCGGCGTCGAGCTGCGCACCACTTCGCCTTCGTCCACAATGTGCGGGGTCACGAGAATCAGCAGGTCCTGCTTGCGCTCCACCACGCGGGTCTCGCGGAACAGGCGGCCAATCCACGGCAGCTTCATCAAGTACGGGATACCGCTCTCGAAGCGCGTCACCTGCGTCTGCGTAAGACCAGCGATTACGGCCGTCTCACCGTCGCCGACGAGCACTTCATTGGTCGCCTGACGCTCGGAGATTTCCGGGCCGGCCACCGTCACACCGAGCAACGACTGCTGCACAGCCTTGATCTCCATGGAGACCTGGCGATTCGCAGTCACACGCGGCGTGACTTCAAGCGTGATACCAATCTTCTGGCGCTGAATCACCGGCGCGACCGCCTGGATCTGACCAGGAATCGTCGGCGGCGTCAACAAGAACGCGATTTCCGTACCGGCAAACAGCGTCGCCTTGCGATTATCAATCGTCGTCGTGCTCGGCTCAGCCTGCACGTCCGAGAGTTGCTGCGAGCTCAATGCGTCGAGGAAGGCGGTAAGGTTGTTGCCGCCGAGCACGACGTTGTAGATCAAGTTGACGGCACCGGTTCCAGCGAACGAGCGGTTGGAGTTCGCGACGCCAATGAACGCGTCGCCGCCCAGGCCCACCTGGAACTCGCCCGGCGTACCGCGGCTGATGAGCGCCTGGCTGTAGTTCGTCGGCGAACCGAAGTCATACGAAATGCCGAGTTCTTCCGTCGCGGTGCGATCCACGGCGATGATCTTCGCCTTGATTGCGACCTGCGGCGTGCGGAAGTCGAGATCCTTCACATAGCTCACGATCTCCGGCAGACGCGACACCGTCTCGGTGATGAGGAGCGTGTTGGTCTTTTCGTCGAAGGTCACCACACCACGACCGCAGGTCTGCGGCTGCGCGGGGTTGGCCGAACCACCCGACGGCGCCGGCGCTTCACCACCCGCAGCGGTCTGTTCTGCGCCCGTGGCAACGTCCACCACCGACGACTCTGACCCAACCGAGCCCGACGAGCAGGCAGCGATGAGCTGACGAATCGTCGTCGCGAGTGCCGAGGCCTTCGCATAGTTCACGACGACGAGCTGCGTCACCAGCGGCTCCGCAGCCACGCGACGTGCGAGGTTGGCGTAGCTATCAATGGTGATGATGCCCGTCGAGTCTTCAATGGCCTGCAGACCGTTTGCGCCCAGCACCTTCGAGAGCGCGACGTCCCACGGCTGATTCACGATTTCAGTAAAGCGCACCGTGCCGGACACACCCTGACCCGTCACGAACGTGCGACCCGAGAAGGCCGCAAAGTGCGCGATGACGTCGTAGATGTTTTCGTTGGCGATCGTAATGGTGATGCGCGGCTGCTCCTGACGCTGCTGCGTTGCCGGAGCCGGCTCAAACACCGGCGCGCTGGAGACTTCGCGCACCTGCGGCATCTGAGCGACCGGCGCCTGCGGCACTGCACGCGCTGCGACAGCACCAGCAGACCACGGGGCGAAGTCATCCGCACCGCGCACGCTGATGCGCACTTCATTGGCCGTGCGCGTCACTTCATACTGACGCGGGCTATCGACGTCGAGCACCAAGCGCACAACATCGTCGGCGTACTGACCGAGCCGCACGTTGCGAATGCCCGCGCGATCGACGCGATCGTACGACGGCGCGCGCAACTGCAACGTCGCGCCCTTGAGGTCGACGACAATGCGATGCGGATTCTCGAGTATGAACTCGGAGACTTCGAGCTCACCCGCGAAGGAGAGCACGACGTCCGCGCGTCCAGCGCCCGGAACGACAGTGACGGCAGTTACCGTTGCGCGCGCGGTCGTGCGCGCCGTCGGAGCGGCCTCGGCGAGTGGTGCGCCGAACAGCAGTGCACTGGCCACAATAGGGGCCAGCAAATGAATGCGCTTCATGGCGTCCTTCCTCCGACAGGTACGTTGATCGACAGGGATTCCTGCCGCTTATAACCAAACTCATCGATTTCCACCGTCACCTCACGCTGGCGAATCGCTGTTACCCGCAGGCGGCCAAACACTGAGCCGACACGCACGCGGTAAATCTCATTCGACGACTTGTCCTTCAAGGTCGCGATCGACGTGCGGTCCGATTGACCGAGCGTGATAGCCACGACCAGCAAGTCCGCAATCATCGGCCGAATGTCGCCCGTCGTGATCAACGACGAGAATGGATCGCGACGACCCTGGCTCGGATAGTTGTAGACTTCGCGGCTAAACAACACGTTGCCGCTGGAATCACGCTGCAATCCGTCGGTCGAGACTTGGGGAGTTGCTGCGGCGCGCGCGCCACGACGGGCCTGCGCATCTACCAGCATCGGTAGCGTCGCGGCAGTCGCGATGAGCGCAACAAGAGTTACGGTGCGTCGCAACATCACGGCGTCCCTCCATCAGTAGCTGGCGTCGTGCGCACGACGTACGTCTGAATATCAAAGTTGGCGTTCAGCACCTGCTCGCCTTCCTTCACACGCAGCGACGAACTGCCCGCTGGTGCCGGCGACAAGCTCAGATTCACCGGCGCGATGATGCGGCGCAGCGACCCGATAGACGACAGCAGTTCACCGATTTGGTGGAAGGTGCCGTTGAATGACAAGCGATAGCGATACGTATCGAACACTTCGCCCTGGACGACCGCGCCCGGCACAAAGCTTTCCTGCTCAAGTCCCACACGACGCGCGGCGCCAAGAATCTGATCGAGCAGCGCCGGCACTTCGTTGCCAGCCGGGATGAGCGTGCGGATTAAATCCAAATTGTCCTGCAACACCTTGGCTTCTGCACGCATCTGATCGACGGTGCCGCGCGCCAACATCGTCTTCGCGCGCTGGTTGGACGCGTCGAGCTTCTCCACGCGTTCAATCTGCGTTTGCAACGTCAGGGACTTCGGCTGATGCAAGAAATACCAGTAGGCACCGGCGCCAATGAGTCCGACAACGCCAAGCGCCAGCATCAACTGGTCGCGCTGATTGGTAGGCAGTCCAGCCATCGGTTACCTCACCACAATCGAAAGGGGAACTCGACGCACTGCCGACGAATCCGGCTTCTGATACTGCATATCGAGCTGGAACTGATGCACGTCCTTGCCTTCCACCTGCGCTGACTCAGACATCGTCAGGGTGACGTTCTGCAAGA
>JAYUWY010000284.1:0-1656 GCA_043753285.1 Gemmatimonas sp.
GCCCGCTTCTAAGCTCGTGCTTGGAGCGGGCGGTTCGCAGAATGGCTTTGTGAACGCGCCGCTTGCGGATTCCATCGTCGTGCGCACGCTCGCCAGCGATGATGTGCCAGTGGCCGGCGTCATCGTGCAGTTCGCGGTCGCCACTGGCGGCGGCTCGCTCGTTGTTGCTACCGACACGTCCGACATGCTCGGCAACGTGAGCACGAAGTGGACGCTTGGCGCGGCGCTTGGCGCGCAAACGATCACCGCGACGGCCACTGGCCTCACGGGCTCACCACTCACGATTAGCGCTACTGCGACCGCGGGCATTCCCACGCGCCTCGACATCACCGCTCAGCCCACGACGGGTGTGGCCGGTGCTGCACTCACGCCCGCCATCACGGTGGCAGCGCGTGACGCGTTTGGAAACGTGGTCACGAATTACACGGGCAACGTCACGATTGCGATGCTCGATGCGCAGGGTCCGCCGCTGGGCGGAACGCTCACGCGTGCGGCAGTCGCTGGCATCGCCACGTTCAACAATCTCACGATTGCACCGACGGGCAGCTTCCAGCTTCTCGTGAGCGCGTCATTGCTCGCGAGCGACACGACGACTGCGGTGAACATCACGGCAGCGGGTGCGGCCGCGTTGCAGTTTGTGCAGCAGCCGGTGGGTGCGGTAGCCGGCGAGAGCTTCATGCCGCCCGTGACTGTTGTCGCGCGCGATGCGTTTGGAAATCTCGACCCGACGTTCACAGGCAACGTGTCGGTCTCGCTGTTGAACGCGAACGCTGCAATACTCAGTGGCACCACCACGCAGTCGGCCGTTGCTGGCGTTGCAACGTTCAGCAATCTCTCGGTTGATCGTGTGGGCGTTGAGTACATGCTGCTCGCACAAGCCGGTGTGCTCACGACGGACAGCAGCTCGGTGTTCGGCATCACGCCGGCCGCACCGACCGCCATCGTGCAGTTCTCTGGCGTGTCGCAGAATGGCGTCGTTGGCACGCTGCTCGCGCAGCCTGTGGTTGTCGAGGTGCGTGACGCACTCGGCAACCTCGTGCCTGGAGTGACCGTCAACCACGCCGTGCTCAGCGGCGGTGGCTCGGTCAACAAGCCGAATAGCGTGACAGACTCGTTGGGTCGTGTGTCGGTGGAGTGGATCCTCGGTTCCGTGGTGGGAACGCAGGAAGTCCGCTTCTCGCTCGCCGTTGCACCTGCGGTCACGTTGGACATCCCGGCGACTGCCACTGCTGGCACTGCCACAACGCTCGAAGTCACGACGAACCCGCAAGCAACAGTCGGCGCCGGCAGCGTCATGGGTGATGTTGTCGTCACCGCGAAGGACGCATTCGGCAACGTCGCCATGGGCTTCACTGGTGACGTGAACATCGTGTTCTCGCAGAATCCGGCGGGCGCGACGTTCGTGACCGGTGGCACTACTGTCACAGCGTTCAACGGCATTGCGACGTTCGCGGGCATCTCGCTCAGCAAGGCCGGCACGTACGCCTTCGCGTTTACGTCGACGGGACTCACCGGCATTGCGAGCAACACGTTCACCGTGACGAGCGCGAGCGCCAGTGCAATCACGCTCGTCGCCGGCGACAACCAGTCGGCAACACTCAGCACAGCGCTCACGGATTCACTCGTTGTTGAAGTCACCGACTTGTTCGGCAATCC
>JAYUWY010000285.1:0-6771 GCA_043753285.1 Gemmatimonas sp.
TGCCGATGATCTCACTCACCTGCTTCACTCCTTGGCGCTCGCACCACTTCTCTAAATCCTTCACCAATCTCGCTGGGAGTTTGGGATCCGCGAGGCCCGCAGTACCAATCGCGACGGCGCTAGCTCCGGCCATCAAGAACTGCAGTACATCCGTCGCGTGTTGGACGCCGCCGGCGCCGATGATCGGCACTTTTACTGCTTGGCGCACACGCCACGTCGCGAGCACACCGACCGCCAGTAGTCCTGGACCGCTCACGCCGCCGGAGCCGAATCCCAACAGCGGCACGCGACGCTCCACATCTATCACTAGACCAGGAATCGTGTTGATCACGGTGATGCCATCCGCGCCGGCATCCACTGCGCGCTGGGCGACATCGCCAATCTGCGGCAAGGTGGGCGAGAGCTTCACGAAGATCGGTTTCTTGGTTGCCGCGCGCGCACCGGCAATCACCGTCTGCAGCGCCACGGGATCCGCGCCGAACTCCATGCCGCCCTGCTTCACATTCGGGCATGACACATTCAACTCGTAGCCATGAAATCCAGGCGCGTCGTCGAGGTGTGCGACAACACTTCCAAAATCTTCAGCCACTTTACCCACGACATTCACCAACACGCGCGGCGAACGCACGTGCGTAGCAATCCACGGAAGATCTTCGCGCTTCACCGCTTCCATACCAGGATTCGCGAGACCCACCTCGTTGATCATGCCGCCGTCAAAGTCGCCGACGCGCGGTGCTGGTGCGCCGGAGCGCGGCTCGGGCGAAACGGCCTTGGTGACGAAGCCGCCGAGTGATTCGAGCGGCATCACATCAGCCAGCTCGCGTCCATACGCAGCGGTGCCAGCGGCGAGCAAAATCGGATTCTGAAATGTGAGGCCGCAGGCGCTGACCTCGAGACGTGCACTCATTCGCGACCCGTGGTGCGCATGCGGCGCTCGTAATGTCGCAGGTATTCCATCACGGCATCTCCCAGCGACTCGGCGATTTCGCGCTGACCCGCGACGCTCGCCATCCAGGCCGCGTCTTGTGCGTTGGTGCCAAAGCCGACTTCGACGAGAATCGCGGGCATGAATGCTTTGGAGAGGACCATGAAGCCGGCCTGCTTCACACCGCGACTCGGGCCTGGATGTTTGCCCGCGAGAGCCGACTGCACCAACTGCGCGAGATCTGCAGACTCGCGCAGGTGTTCGTTCTGCGCGATGTCGTTGAGGATAAATCCGAGGGGATCGCCGTCGTCCGGAGTCGTTGCGACTTCGAAGCGCACCGCTTCGTTTTCCATCGCGGCCACGCGCCGTTCGTCTTCTGTGCGCGCGGTGGCCAGGTAATACGTCTCCACGCCGCGCACCGCGGATCCGTTGCGCCAATTGGGATTAGCGGCGTTCGTGTGTAGCGAGATAAACAGATCTGCGCGGCGACCATTAGCGATGGGACCGCGCCGCTCGAGCGGCACCAACAAGTCTTCGTCGCGCGTCATCACCACGTCGAGCCCGCGCGCGCGCAGTTCGCTCGCGAGACGTTGCGACATCGCGAGTGTAAGGCGCGCTTCATTCACACGACGGCCCGCAATGATCACGCCGGGGTTGCCCGGGTCTCGGCCGCCGTGTCCCGCGTCGACCGCGATGACGTAGCGACGGGAAAGTCCGGGAGGCGCATTCGCTGCCGGTACGCGAGGCGGCTGCGCGACTGCTGGCGAGGGAGTAACCGGTGCCGTTGATGGAGCACTCACCGGCGGAGTTGCCGGCGGGTTGATCGGCACATTCGTCGGCGGAATAGCCGGAGCGCTCACGACTGTCGTCGGAGTTACCGGCGGCGCGGTCGCCTGCGGAATCGCCGGCTCACGACGCGCGATCGACTGAAACAGTCGCACCTCGGCGCGCGTGCGATCCCACAACACGCCAATGCCAAAGCGCGGAATGATTTCGCTAAACAGCTGCAGCGGCACAAACACGCCGCCGTCGTGCATAAGAACACTCTCGTGCAACGGCAGCGTGAAACCGTTGTACGCAATGAACGGCATACCAGCTTGCACTTCGAGCGCCGTGCCAGAGAGCACGAAGCGCCACCGCTCGGGCGCGATGGAGTCGAGCGTGCCGCCGAGCAAACGCGCCATCACGTCGAGCCGCACGCGACCACCACCCACACTGGGGAGGAGATTCACTACGGTGTCGCCACGCACACCCTTCACACGAATGACATCGCCCGGCACGCTCGCTTCTGCGCGAGTCGCGTGAGGCGCGGTCAAGACCAGCGCGGCGAGAAGTGCGAGAGAGCGAAGTCGCATTCTCACTTATACCCGCGTGCGCAGCGCGCGTTGCATATCGCGTGCATCGTCCTTTTCCTTGAGATCGGCGCGCTTGTCGTGCAGCTGCTTGCCGCGCGCGAGACCGATTTTCACTTTGGCGCGCCCGTGCTTGAAGTACAGATCAAGCGCGACAATTGTGAGTCCCTTCCGCTCCACGGCGCCGATCATCGCGCGAATCTCTTTGGCGTTGAGCAACATCTTGCGAGTGCGCGTGGGCTCATGATTCCAGATGTTGCCGCGCGAGTACGGTGCGATGTGCGCGTTGAGCAACCACACCTCGCCGTCTTTGATGATTCCGTACGCGTCGGTGATCTGCGCGCGGCCGTCGCGAAGGGCTTTGACCTCAGTTCCAGACAGCACAAGGCCCGCCTCCCACGTCTCGAGAATCTCGTAGTCGTGGCGGGCGCGCTTGTTTCGCGCGATGGGGACGATGTCCTCGTCTGGGGCGGGCTTCTGGTTCACGTCTGAAGAATGACGACTAAACGTTGACTTGGGTATCCGTCTCCGACTACGTTCCGTGTCCTAGCCGAAGTGGTGGAATTGGTAGACGCGCTGCGTTCAGGGCGCAGTGGGTGTAAGCCCGTGCGGGTTCGAGTCCCGCCTTCGGCACTTTTAGAGACTTGAGACGGAAGACTTGAGACGTGAGAGAGCCGCCCATGCATCGGGGCGGCTCTTTTCGTTGGTACCTTCCCTCTTAAGTCCTCCGTCTCACGTCTCAGTGCGCAGCACGGAAGGCGGTACGTCATCAGGGAGTGAAGCTTCCCCGTACGTCTGGCGGAGCAAATCCGTCGTCTCGGTGCTGTACTTCTCAAGCAGCTCAATCGCGTACGCTAGCGGAGCACCTGCGGTACGCGCGCCATCGCTCGCAAACGCCAAGAGACAACGCCCCACCGCGTCGGGAGCCGTAATCGGTCCACCGCGCAGGCTGCGCGCTTCGCGGTATGCGAGCAAGCGGTCGTTGAACTGCTGCGCTGCCAGGTCGCGACGATCTTCCGCGATGCGCGGATCGCGCTCAAGCAGCGCCGTAATGGCGCGGGCAATCTCGGCGGGGGTGCGGTCGTCGAGGGCGTCACGCTGCGCACTCAACAAACCCAGCGCCGCGCGCGCATAGCGCAGCTCCCAGCGCGCATGATCTTCATCACCGTTGGCCGCAGCCTCCGCCAACCACGCCACATCCGCCGCGTCCGGCTCGCGACCAAATCCTTCCGCCACGATCTTTGCCCGCCGATCGCGCTCGCGCGCCACGCGCCACGCCTTCGTGAAGGGCAATGCCACCGAACTCACGCCTGCAACACGGGAAGTCCGACCTTCGCACGCACCGACGGTTCGGCGCCGAGTAGGTCGGAGAGCCGCACCGAATCCAGCACTTCGTCGATGCGCGTCTGCAACATCATCCACACGGGACGAATGCTGCAATCGCAGGACTTGGCGCAGCGCTCAGAATCCAGCGGGTGCGTTTCGCAGTGCAAATCGAACGTCACGAGCTCGGCAGCCGTGATGATTTGGCGCACGGTGATTTCGCTTGACGGCCTCGCCAACGCGTAGCCACCCTTGGCGCCACGCGTGCTCTGCACAATGCCAGCGCGACGCAGGCGCAGGAGAATCTGCTCGACGTAGTCGCCCGGCAGCTTTTCCTTGGCAGCCACATCGCGTCCCGTCACGGGGCCCTCTGTCGTGCGGCGCGCGAGGTGCAGCGCGCAGATGACGCCGTATTCGGCCCACGTGGTGATTCGCATAGCCGAAAGATGGCCCCGCAGGCCATTCGGGACAAGCGTTGTCGGTTAGGCGTCGCTACCGGGTACGCCGGGTTCGGTCATCCGGCGCAGGTCGAGGAGCTCGTTGGCCTCCTCCTGCGTGAGTAATCCCTCTCGCAGCACGAGCGTACGGATTGTCTCGCCGGTCTCGATGGAACGCTTGGTGAGCGCGGCCGCGGCGGCGTAGCCAATCTTTGGCGCGAGCGCGGTGGCGAGTGCCGCGGAGCGCTCCACCCAGTACGCCAGCATCGCGGGGTTCGCTTCCATCCCCCGAATCGTGCGCGCTTCGAGCACAGCGGCGGCATTGCCTAAGATGCGCACCGCGCTCAACACATTGTGCGCAATCACCGGCATCATCACGTTGAGCTCCAGCTGCCCCTGCTCGGCAGCGGCGCTCACTGTCGCATCGTGGCCCATCACCTGAAACACGACCTGATTCACCATCTCCGGAATGCTCGGATTCACCTTGCCGGGCATGATGCTTGAGCCGGGCTGCACCGCCGGCAATCGCAGCTCGTCGAGTCCAGTGCGTGGCCCGCTCGCCATCAAGCGCAGATCACTCGAAATCTTTCCGAGATCGAGCGCAAGCACCTTCCACTGCGCCGAGAGCGCGGCGATGTCGCCCATGCTCTGCATGAGCTGCACCTTGTCGGCTCCCTCGCGCAACGGAAGTCCCGTCAACGCGGTGAGCTCAACAATCATGCGCTCGGCGTACACGCGCTCGGCGTTCACGCCGGTGCCGACCGCGGTGCCGCCAATGCCAAGATCGAGCAAGTACTCCGCGCTCTCGCGCACCCGTCGTACGCCGCGCTCCAGCGAACCGGCCCACGCGCCCACTTCTTGGCCGAGGGTAATCGGCATCGCGTCCTGCAAATGCGTGCGACCGGCTTTCACGAGATCGTCAAACTCGTCGGCGCGCGCGCGTAGCGATGCGGCGAGCACGTCCATCTGTTCTGTCGCTGGGCGGAGCACCGCGAGCGTGGCGAGACGAATGGCCGTCGGAATCACGTCATTGGTGGACTGCGCCATGTTGACGTGATCGTTGGGATGCACGTCGGTGCCCTTGAGTGCGCGGGTCGCCAACGTCGCGAGCACTTCGTTCACGTTCATGTTGAGCGAGGTACCAGCACCCGCCTGGAACACATCCACGACGAACTGCTCGCGATGCGCGTCGCCAAGGATTACGTCCGCAGCTGCGATGATGGCGTCGGCGCGCGCAGCATCGAGGCGACCAGTGCCTTTATGCACCGACGCTGCCGCGCGCTTGATGCGCACGACAGCGTCAATGAGCGCCGGATCGGCGCGGAGTCCTGAGATGGGAAAGTTGGCCACCGCACGCGCGGTTTGCGCCCCGTACAGCGCCTCGGCGGGTACCTGCACCTCGCCGAGGGGATCCCGCTCGGTGCGCATCGCGCGGCTCACGTCACTGTCGGAGCGCGGTGCCAACGAGCGACGGCAGCGGTTGCTCGAACTGTGAACGCAAACTGAGAAACGTCTTGGCGTCGACGTTCACGATGGATTCCCGGATGCGGATAAACGCGTAGGAACGGCTCGTCGTGTCGGCGGCTCCCCAGTCATCCAAGAATGCGGTGTGAATGGTAGCTGCGCCGTCATCCGCAAAAGCACACGAAACTTCGAGATTTGGCACCGTCGCGCCTACGGTGTTGCTGTAGCGTAGCGAGACAATCATCACAGATCCCGCCACGGGCGGCGCCGACCACGTCAAGTTCATATTCACGCCCGACTCCCACGTGGGGAGCGTGTCCGCGGTAAACGCTTCGGCGAGACGCAGCTTGGCGGTCGCGGGCTCGAAGCCACCCGTGGCGCCCGGCACGTTGACGGAGACGGTATCTCCCGTCACGAAATTGAGATACGCGCCACCGATCATCTGGTAGTTGAGGAAAACGCGTGTCGCCTGTTGCGTAGATGCGCCCACGGTGAAACCGATGCCGTTGCCGGCATCAACGAATGAACCACCGCCGATGGTGCCTGTTGTGGTGGGGCTATAGGCGAAAAGCCCACACCCCGCCGTGTCCGTCGGAACCAGGACGAGTCCACCCACGCTGGTGAACAAGCCGGAGCCGCGCACCACGGGAACGCCAGCGTTGTTGTGGGCGCGCACGACGATAAGTCCGAGGTGGTCAGGCGCGGGGAAGTCATCCAGACAGGCCGTCGTGGAGAAAGCGAGCGCAGAGAGCGCGAAGAGATGACGAAAGCGCATCGGCGAAGTCAGAGGAGGGGGCCCCGCATGGTACGGGACGATGATTGTATTGTACCCCGATTACCTGCGCGGCGGAATCCGCGTCACTGCCAGGCCCCCAAAACTACCCGCGACGTAGCCGTGCGGTCCCATTCAAAAACGGATTGATCATCCGCTCGCGCCCAATGCTCGTGAGCGGCCCGTGGCCGGGATGTACCATCACGGCGTCGTCCAGCTCCATCAGTCGCTCCAACGAGCGCTCCAGCGCGGCGGGGTCACACAGCGGCAGATCTACGCGCCCCACGGAACCCGCGAAGAGGATGTCACCGCTGAAGCAGTGCGCATTACTCACAAAGGCCACGTGCCCCGGCGCGTGACCCGGCAGGTGCATCACCGTGAAGTCCGTGCCGCCAAACGCCAACACTTCTCCCTCGACGATGTCGCGGTCGGCGGGCTCGGGCGCATCAAACGGCAACCCGTACCCCGCGGCGATGCGCGGCGCGTGCAGCCACAGCG
>JAYUWY010000286.1:0-3387 GCA_043753285.1 Gemmatimonas sp.
CCGCCGCGCACCACCTGATAGCCATTGATCCAGGCATCCGTGCTCGCGGGACGAATCGTGCACTCAAAACATTTGCCCACGGCCATCAGCAAACGTCCCACGTTGGGATCTGCGCCGTGCACCATCGTCTTCACGAGCGGTGAGTTGAGCACGCTCTTCGCGATGCGGCGCGCTTCGTTGTCATTGAGCGCACCGCGCACACTCACGCGCAGCAAGTGTTCGGCGCCTTCGCCATCGCGGCCCAAGGTCTCGGTCATCTTCACGCAGCCGGCGATGAGCGCGTCGCGAAACGCGGCTTCATCAACTTTTCCGGCCAATCCGTTGGCGAGGATCACGCAGGTGTCGCTCGTCGACGTGTCTGTGTCCACGCTCAACATATTGAAGGAGCGGGAGACGGCCTCGCGCAGCAGACGGTCGAGCGTTGCCGCGTCGAACGCGGCATCGGTGAAGATGTAGGCGAGCATCGTGGCCATGTTGGGCTCAATCATGCCCGAGCCCTTCGCCACCCAGGTGATGGTCGCGTCGCCCACGCTCACCGAGTACGACTTGGGAAACGTGTCGGTGGTCATGATGCCTTCTGCGCCGACGAGCGGATCCTCCTGTAGCTCCGCGCGCATGCCCACGACGCCGCGTTCAATCTTCTCAATTGGCAACTGCACGCCGATCACGCCCGTGGAGCTGACCAACACGCGATCAGCACTCGTGCCCAACTCATTCGCGGCGGCGGCTGCCATGCGCCGCGCGTTCTCCACGCCAGCAGCTCCTGTGGCGACGTTGCTCACTTTGCTGTTGGCGATAATAGCGCTGAGTCGGCCGGCCTTGATGGTCTCGCGACCCAAGACAATGGGCGCGCCAGGAAAATGATTGCGCGTGAACACTGCCGCGGCGGCGGCTTCTATCTCACTCACAAAAATCGTGAGGTCCTTGGCGTCGGGCTTCAAGCCCACGTTGCGTGAGGCGCAGCGGAAGCCGCGGGGGAATTGAGATTTCTCATGAAACGCTATCATAGAGGTGGAATCTTAACGCCCTCCCCGAGCCGGCGTCTGACCTAGTGTTCACAGCGTCCCCACCGCTACCCGAAGCTCAGGAGCTTGCGTTATGCGTACGACCACGAAGGTGTTGGCTCTTGCAGGACTTGTCATCGGACTCGGTGGAGAAGCGACGGCGCAGACCCCGCGCGCTCCGCAGGGTGCTCCCCAGGCTGGCCCACCGGGCGGCCCGCCGGGCGGCATGATGGCTCGCGCACCGCAGGGCGGCATGATGTCGCGCGGTCCCAGCGTCACCGCGATGCTCAACGCGCGCCGCGCACTTGAACTCACCCCGCGCCAAGTGACGCAGCTCGATTCCATCGAGCGCGTGATCGTCGCAGAACGCCAGCGCGTGGCGACTGCCCAGCGTCCGGCGATGGATTCGATGCGCGCCCGGATGCGCGCCCGGATGCGCACGCAGGGTGCGCCGGATGAGCGTCAGCGCGCCGAGATGCGTGCGCAGGCCGAATCGCGTCGCGAGGCGCTGCGTCCCGAGATGGAGCGTCTGCGCCGGAGCGACTCGACCGCCAACGCGGCCGCGGAGCGCCTGCTCACCGACGCACAGCGCACCAAGTGGGGCCAGATGCAAGCTGAGCGTCGTGGCTTTGAGCGCGGCGTGCAGGCAGGACGCGGCGGCCGTCAGGGTGCACGTGCACCGCAGGGTCGTGCTGGTCAGCGCGGTCGCCCGTAGCACCTCGCACATTGCGGGAACACGGCGAGGGGACGCACTTTGAGTGCGTCCCCTCGTTCGTTTTCTCGCGTTTTGGAGGTCGTGAATGACCGGCTCCCCCGAAGGACACGCCGCCCCGAAAGCGGAGTTGTCGCTTATCGAAGATTGCGTCGACATTTGGTCGTCCCCGTCGAAGGTCTTCGCGCGTCGTCGCGAAGGACCGTACTGGGGCCCGTACTTCGTGTGCGCTGTGTTGATTCTGGTGCTGTACTACGCCGCGCTGGGCCCCATGCAGGGATTCTTCGATGCGGAAGTCGCGCGCCAAGTTGCGAAGGCCGCTGAGGCCAATCCCCAGATGACGGCGGATCAGCTCGCGGGCATGCAGGGAGTGATGGAGGGCTCGATGAAGTACGGCGGCCTCGTCGCAATTCCCCTCATGCTTCTCTGCCTCGGCCTCGTGGTGTTTCTCGTCGCCAAAATTTTTGGTGGTGAGCTCGCGTTCGGTGGCGGTGTGATGGTGGCGTCCTTCGCGTATTTCCCGAGGATGATCGACTCGCTGCTCGTCATTCTTCAGTCCGCGGTGCTCGACACGACCACGTGGAGTGGACGATACCAGTGGTCGCTTGGCGTTGGCCGATTCATGGATCCCAGCGGTCCGCAGGGCATGGTCAATCTGCTAGGCAGAATCGACGTCTTCACCATCTGGGTGACTATCCTCATCGCGTTTGGACTGCAGTACGCCGCGAAGCTGCCCAAGGAGAAGGCCTACATGGGCGCGGCAATCATCTGGGTGCTCGGCGCGCTTGGACCGCTCTACCAGGTCATCATGGGCAAGTAGCGCGAATCGCCAAGCGACTCAGCGCGTGAGTCGCTTGGCGAAGCAGTGCTTCTCACCCACTTCGATTTCCGTTTTGTCTTTTGCGTAGCGCGCAATCTTCTCGGGATACGTTCCGAGTGGCACGCGATCAAATCCGCAGGACAAAAACAGTTCGTCGGAGTAGCTCACCGCAAACAAATCGGTGTAGCCACGCGAAGTTGCCAAGTCTACGGCCGCCTGAATTAATTGGCGGCCGTAGCCGTTTCCGTGAACATCTTCGTCCACGGCGAGTGAGATCAACTCCACAATGCTCGGCGAATACTCATCCAGCGCCACGCAACCGATGATGCCGCCCTGCGCATCGCGCAACACGCGATAGTCGGGCAGGTGATTGGCCGCGAAGTCCGGCGTGCGCACCAGCGTCAGCCCAGCCTCCGAGTAGCGATTGTTGAGCGAGAGCAACTGCGAGATGTCTGTCTCGTGTGCCGCAGTGATACGCGAATTCATCGTTCAACGGCCTCAAGGCGCTTGAGCGCCAGCTTAATAGGAGCAATCGTCGCCACAATGCAGAGCAGGGCGGCGAGGCCGAAGCCCCAAATCATTTCACTCGAGTCAATCGGCTGCTTAAACGCCTTGGCCGAGAGATAGCCATACACGGGGCGCGCCTCGAGCACGATGACGCCGCCAATAAGGACTACCGACGCCATCATGTAGAGCAGGCCACCAAAGCTCGTGGGAATCTGCGCCGCGTTCTCCGTTTCAAACTGCGGGAACATCGTACCAAAGCCGATGGCCATGCCCGCCAGCGCAAACGTCATCAGTGTGATCGTGCCCACGGACACGAAGAACATAAAGTCGCTGACTTCGAGCAA
>JAYUWY010000287.1:0-3387 GCA_043753285.1 Gemmatimonas sp.
ACCAGGGCGAACGCGAGACCGGCCGAAACGAACAACGGTCGTGTGAGTCGCATCATACGGAGGGGCTTGGGTGATGGCGGGGGGATGGACGCGAAGGAATCTGCGCGTCGGGACGACAAGTGGCTACGGTGCGCGCCTAGTGGGCGTTGATGCGGCCCGGATGGCGGTCTCTCCAAAGCGCTCTCGGACTCTGTCGACGGCGCGCGAGAGGGCGCGGTCTTCGGCGCGCTCGGCCTGGGCTGCGGCCTGCACAAACAGTCCCAGTTGTTCGGCGTCGCGGGCGGGTCCAAGTCCGCCCAGCGCAACGCCAACCAGGCGGGCGGGATGCCGGCGGGCGCTGCGAAGTTTCTTGAGGAGTTCAACGGCGATGTCGCCGATGGCGCGGTCGCTCTCCATGGGCTCTGGCACACTGCGACTGGCAAGCCGCGTGGTGAAATCGCTGTCGCGCAGCTTCACACTCACCGTACGAGCGGCCAGGCGTTCGTCGCGCAACTCGGCGGCGGCCTTCGCAACGAGTGCGCGCAGGTGCGCCGTGAGTTGCGTATCGTCGGCGAGATCTTTCGCGAACGTGCTCTCGCGACTGATCTGTTTGCTGGCGCCGCGACTCTCAACCGGCGCGGTGTGAATTCCGCGGACGCGTGCCCACAGCCATTCGGCGGGGCGCCGTCCAATCCACAGCGACAGCGTATTGCGATCGTGCGGCAGCACATCCTCAACGCGCACCATGCCGAGGCCTTTGAGCTTCTCCTGCAACTTGGGACCCACGCCAGGAATCTCCGCGAGCGTGAGTGTACGCATGAACGCGGCCTCGTCGCCCTCGGGAATGATGCGCACGCCGGTGGCATTGGTGCCGGGGCGCGGCTTGGCGCGTTCGGCGGCGAGCTTTGCGATCAGTTTTGACGCACCGCCGCCGAGCGAGATCCACATACCGGTTTCTTTGTGCGCGGCGAGGCGAATGCGCGTCGCGGTTTGCTCGAGCGTCTCGTGGCCGTGCAGGGCGTCGGTGCCGGTGAGGTCGAGATACCACTCGTCGATGCTCGCGCCCTCGACGACTGGTGTGTAGCGGCCGAGCACCGCGGCAATGGCTTTGGACGCGGCGCCGCACGCGCCACGCGGCACGGGGACGGACATCGCGTCGGGGCAGAGGCGCAGCGCTTGCGCGATGGGCATCCCCGAGCGCACGCCGAATGCGCGAGTCTCGTACGACGCAGAGCACACGACACCGCGACCACCTGGGCGACCACCGACGATGAGCAGCGGTGCGCGTCCTGCGCCTTCCGGATCGGCCATGCGGGCGACCGCCACAAAGAAGGCGTCGGCGTCGGCGTGGAGGATGCGGCGAGAAGTCACCCCTCAAGCATAGAGCGCGGCGGCGTCCGCGGCTACATTCAGCCTTCAATGACCGCCCTTGACAGCGCACCACTGTGGAGTCCGCGCCCGGAGGCTGTGCAGGCCTCGCAGATGGCGCAGTTTTTCGCGCACGTCGCGCGGACGGTGGCGGGCGCTCCACGAAACGATGCGCCCTATGGCGAGTGGCACGCGTGGTCAGTGCGCGAGCCCGAAGCATTTTGGAGCACACTGTGGCGGTGGGGCGGGGTGCGCGCCGGGCGCGATGATGCGCGCGGCGATGCGGACGCGCCGTGGCGCGAAGTGCTGGTGCATGGCGAACGCATGCAGCCGCCGTCGTCGCCGAATGGCCCGCAGTGGTTCACGGGAACGCGTATTTCGTATGCGGGACACTTGCTGAGTCGCATCGATGACACACCGGCCATTATTGCGCGCGATGAGCGTGGGCGCCGCCGAGAAATTTCGTGGCGCGAGTTGTCGCGCGAAGTCGCACGCGTGGCCGAAGGACTGCGCGCAGTGGGTGTGCAGCCCGGTGAAAGCGTCGCAGGATTCTTGCCCAACATTCCCGAAGCGGTGATTGCGGCACTTGCAGCCAATGCTGTTGGTGCCGTGTGGTCGTCGTGCTCGCCTGACTTTGGTGCACAGGGCGTACTCGATCGCTTTGGGCAGATTGCGCCTGTCGTGTTGTTTGTTGCCGATGGATACAGCTATGCGGGCAAGTCGTTGGACTGCCTGGAGCGTTCGGCACAAATCGTGCGCGAGATCGCGAGCATTCGAGCAGTCGTCGTGGTGCCGTTCCTAATGGATGCTGTGAGTGACGATGCACTCGCGGGCGTGAGGCCCGTGCGCGGTGCGGCGATGCGCTTTGCCGACTTTGGCGCGGGCACCACGCTTGAGATGCCGCGTATTGAAGCCCTGCCGTTTGATCATCCGCTCTTCGTGATGTACAGCTCGGGGACGACCGGATTGCCCAAGTGCATGGTGCATGGACAGGGTGGCACGCTCCTGCAGCATCTCAAGGAACATCGCTTGCACTGCGATCTGCGTGCGGGCGACCGCATGTTCTACTTCACCACCTGCGGGTGGATGATGTGGAACTGGTTGGTCACTGCGCTCGCGAGTGGGGTGACGATCGTGCTCTACGATGGTGCCGCGATGCCTGCGGGTAACGACGACGCGTGCTGGGATCTCGTGGCGGAAGAGAAGGTGACGCACTTCGGCACCAGCGCAAAGTTTCTCGCGCTTTCACAGAAGCAGGGTCACGCGCCCGCGCGCACGCATGATCTCTCGTCGCTCCGAATGATCCTCAGCACCGGCTCGCCGCTCGCGGAGCACTCGTATGACTTCGTGTACCGCGAGGTGAAAACGGACGTGCATTTGGCGAGCATCTCCGGAGGCACGGATCTCATTTCGTGCTTCGCGCTGGGCAATCCGATGCTGCCCGTGTATCGCGGCGAGTTGCAGAGCTTTGGCTTGGGAATGGCGGTGGACGTGTGGGATGACGCGGGACAGCCACTGCGCGGTGAAGCCGGCGAGCTCGTGTGCACGCGTCCGTTTCCATCAATGCCCGTGCGCTTCTGGAACGACGACGACGGCGCCAAGTATCGTGCCGCGTACTTCGAGCACTTCGCTGGCGCGTGGCGCCACGGCGATTGGGCCGAGGTTACGGCACACGCGGGTCTCGTGATTCACGGGCGCAGTGATGCCACGTTGAATCCGGGTGGGGTGCGCATCGGTACCGCAGAAATTTACCGCGAGGTCGAGCAGTTGCCGGAGATTGTCGAGAGCGTGGTGGTCGGCCAGGACATCACGACGGACGGCGAGAAGGACGTGCGCATCGTACTCTTCGTGCGCCTGCGCGACGGTCTCACGCTCGACGAGGCGCTCCAGGATCGCATTCGCAAAGCCATTCGCGCACGCACCAGCCCGCACCACGTGCCCAAGGTGATTGTGCAGGTGGCGGACATCCCGCGGACGATCTCCAACAAGATCAGCGAGATCGCCGTGCGCGACGTGATTCACGGCCGCGTGGTGAAGAAC
>JAYUWY010000288.1:0-6742 GCA_043753285.1 Gemmatimonas sp.
CAGCCGCTGAAGGCGCTGTTCGCCAAGCAGCCCGAGTTCATTCAGCCAGAGTCGCGTCGGAACGAGATTCTCTCGCTGCTCGACGCTGGACTTGAAGACATCTCGGCAAGTCGAGCGCGCTTTGATTGGGGCGTGCCGTTTCCGCGCCCGCTCAGCGATGGCGAGACGCAGACGACGTACGTGTGGTTTGATGCGCTCCCCAACTACTGGACCGCGCAGTTTTTCCCTGGCTCCAAGGCCAGTTGGCCCGCGAGCGCACACGTCGTCGGCAAAGACATCACGCGTTTTCACACCGTGATTTGGCCGGCGATGCTGATGGCCGCGGGTCTGCCGCTTCCCGAGCGCGTGTGGGCGCACGGATTCATCTCTCTTGGCGGCGAACGGTTCTCGAAGAGCGCCGGCGTAAAGCTCGAACTCGCCGACGCGCTCGAGCGCTTTGGCGTGGATGCGTTCCGCTACTACCTGCTACGCGACATTCCGTTTGATGGCGATGGCTCGTTCTCGTGGGAGCGGTTTGAGGCCGTGTATACCTCCGAGCTCGCCAACGGACTCGGCAATCTCGCGAGCCGCACCATCGCGATGATCGAGAAGTACTGCGAGGGCATCGTGCCCAGCGGCGCGTTCGGACCAACCGACAAAGCGGACTCCGCCGATCTCGCGGTGGCGCGTTCCGCCATCGACGGCTCGCGCGGCTTTCTCGTGCACGAGGCTGTTGAGGCCGTATTCCGCACGGTCACTCGCGCCAACTTGGCGATCCAGGAATCCAAGCCCTGGGTTCTTGCTAAGGATCCGGCGCAGCGCGCCGAGCTGGAGCGCGTGCTGGCTGCGCTAGCTCGCCAGCTGGCGCGTCAGGCCGTCTACCTTGCCCCAGTGATGCCCACGAAGGCGCAGGAGCTTTGGGACGCACTGGGAGGCCCGGGCGCGGTATCTGACACGACGTTCGTCGCCGCCGAGCATCTGGATTGCACTGGCTGGCACGTCGCCAAGGGCGACGGACTGTTTCCGCGCCCCGAACCGCCGAAGGCCGCCTAGACGGATTCGCCGGTCCTTCGCCCGCTCTTCGGTTGGAACTGGTGGTCTGAACCCCTAGATTGGGGGGATGTCTGACCGCCGTCGCTGGACCGTTGTTTTGGTCCCCCCCCGCAACGAGTCAGCCCGCACGTATGACGTGCCGGGCTGGACGTTCCGCGCGTTGGCTTGGGGCGGTGCGGTCGGCTCGGTACTCGTCGTGGGCGCCGTGTTCGTGCTCTTCTCGCCCTGGGGTACTCCCGGCGCGCGCTTGGTGGCCGCGCAGAACCGCGCGCTGCAGGCCGACATCATCGCCATCGAAGAACGATTCAAGGTCCTCGATGACACGCTCTTCCGAATCGCCGAAAGCGAACAGAAGATGCGCATGCTCGCCGGCTTGCCGGTTGAGGCTGCTCCTGCCACGCCCGCCGATGCAGACGAGGGCACGATTGTCGCCGCTGCTGCCGGGGTCACGGAAATTTCTGCGGCGGGCGGTCGTCGTCGCCCGTTTGCTGGCCGACTCGGCTGGAGCGCGCGTCCTGACGTTGAGGGCTTAATCACACGCGCCACGGACTTGGCCAGCGGATTCCGCGATGTGTCGGATTCCCTCGAGGCCAACTACTCGCGCTTCGCGAACACGCCGAGCATTCTGCCCACGGCTGGTTGGCTCTCCAGCCAGTTCACGCGCAGCCGCTTCCATCCCATTCTCCACGAGAATCGGCCGCACGAAGGCATCGATGTGACCGCTCCAACGGGCACGCCTATTGTTGCGCCAGCTGGCGGGCGCGTGGTGCACGCCGGAATTGCGCAGGGCTTTGGGCTCGTGGTGGAGATTGACCACGGCAACGGCATTCGCACCAAGTTTGCGCACTGCTCGCGCGTGGCCGTGCGGGTTGGCCAAATCGTGACGCGCAACCAGTTGATTGCGGCCGTGGGCTCCACGGGTCTCTCGACTGCTCCGCATCTGCATTACGAAATCCACGTGAACGGCAAGCCCGTGGATCCGCTCACCTACGTCCTGCCCGACGCGAACGTCGATCGCTAAGGACGCTCAGTCGGCGGCCGTGTTGAAGAAGTGGTCGGCGGCCTGCGTGGCTGCGGTGGCGCTGGACGGTCCGTTCGATCGCCGCGCGCACGCGTGAAAATCGCAATTGCTCCGTCGTTGGCTCGGCCGCCGTACTGCGCGCGGCTCTGAGACGGCGAGAGAACCGCCATGAAGTAAATGTCCCGCGGAAGCACGAAGATTGGCTCCGTCCCGAGCACCTGCCCGTCCACGATGTACGTGACGCAGCGATTGGTCCTCACGCTCCGGATGCACTCCCGGGGGTTCCGGGGAACAATCAAACCTTGCGTGGCCATGGTGCGAAGCAGGCTCTCGAGGTCATTGACGCGGTCGCGATGCAACCCCACCGTCTCTGGACTGTAGACCACCCAGCCACGTCGCTCAGCGTCTTCGAGCCTCAGATCATTGAGATTTGGCATACCACTCACTTCGACCGCATCAAGTCCTACCGAGACCTCGAAGAGGAGGAACTCTAGGTCCACCGTGTCGGAGGCGGTGAATCGGAGGACCCCGCTTTCCGCCATCTGGTAGCCGAGGCGCCGCGCCCGGACCGAGAACGGGAGTCCGGATTCCAATCGCAGGGAGAACAGACCCTGCTCATCCGAAGTGGTTACGCCCAGTACTCTGCCCAGCGTGTCGCGCAAAAGGACTTGCACGGCCGCGATGGGCAACGAGCCGCCAACTGTCCGGACGTTCCCGCGCACCACTTGGGCATCCACACTACTCGGGCTCAGGATCCCGAGGATCCCGAGAATCGCGGAAAGCAGTGCGAATTGAAAGCGAGGCACGAGAATAGCGCTCGAGCTGGGGAGAAAAACCAAGCGGCCACCAACTCCAGTGTGGAGTTGGTGGCCGCATCCCGCAAGGTTGTTAAGCCTTACGGAGTGGTCGTACGAGGCGGATGACGATCAGTGAACCAAACAAGCGCCGACGTGTACCGCACGACGTCGTACGTGTAGCGGCCAGCGTCAACGTAGGCGCTGAGATCCGCCGCGGTCGTCACCGTGTTAGCGGTGTTGCTGGTGACGATCACCGAAATCGCCAAGCGAGCCGGAATCGCCGGATTCACAGGGGACTGATCGGCGCGGGCGCGGATGTTGAGTCGGCAGTAGTTGTTAATGCTCGGCGCGCAAATGCCGGCGGCGTACGGCGCCGGCGGGCCTGCCACCAAGGAATCCGTCAGCGTCCACGCGCCCGGAGCTCCTGCGATCGCGGGAGATGCAGTACGGCGAGCAGCCGCAATGGTCGTCGGGTAGGCCGCCGCCGCCGAGCTGTCGACGGCCGGCAAGAAGGCGATGCCGGTAAGGACCGTGCCAGCTTGCGTTGCGCCGCCAATGGGGTCAACGGTCGTCGTTCCTGCGGTGCCTGCCGGAGCGGCTGCACCGAAGAGCGACGTGAACGTGCCCGTCGCCGCAACCTGGCCGGCGAACTGACCGACGGGAAGCGTGACGTACGAAGAGATGCCCGTCGTGCCGTTGGTGACCGCGAGGTTGGAAAACGTCGGGGCACCGGCGAGCGGGGTCGTCGGCAACGGCGTCGTGAAGACGTCGATTGCACCCAAACCGAGTCCTGCGTTAATCATCCGCACGGCTAAGCCCGTGGGGGTTGCCGGAACCGGGTCGTTGATGACCAGCACCTGTTGCTGCGGCACTGAACCGGTCCGCGCGTATCCGAAGTGCAGGAGCGTGTAGTACTGTCCAGCGACGAAGTTAAATGTGACGTCGGCCAACTGTGCCGTCACGGCTGCTCCGGTCGTGTTGCTGGTCAGGCGCGGGTCGTGCGTAAAGACACGGAACTGGCGTGAGCCAGCTTCGAGACCCTGATACCCACCTTGGCCGAGTCCGCGGTAGGGCACATTCACGAACGTCATCGGCGTGAAGTCGATCTGGTCGACCCAACGCACGGTGAGGTTGTTCGTGTCCGGAACTGCATTGATATAACGGACGTACGCAAGCGGCGGGACGTTAGCCGCCACGGCGCTGCCGTCTTCCGTCTGGCAAGCCGCGACTCCGAAGAGCAGCGCGCCAACGAGGCTGATTCGAGCAATACGCATCAGTGAGAACTCCATAGAAAGTACGAAACGTGGGATGTGAGCTGGACGAGCTTGGCTACAGTGGATTGCAGTTAATAGTGCACGTACCATCGCCTGGTGGGCCCTTATTGCCGCCCCCCACCACTGAGAGGATGCCGCCGAAAAGAGCGATTCCGGCGACCGCCGCGACAGCCAGCATCACGGACCTTCCTCTCGAGAACTCCCTGAGCCGAAAGCTGCGAACCCCCTCAACGGGGATGTCGACCTGCTCTCCGGCCCAGAGAGCCGACGAACCCTGCAACATCACCAAGCGCGTCACGCTCAAGGTCACTGCAGAATCGGTGGAGCCGAGCATCCTGCCCTCGACCCTAGCCACCGATTCACCCAACCGATCACCGACGAGGAGGCGACCGCGGTCATTCAGTTCCACCGCGACTTCCTTCCCACTGGCCGGCATAACGCTCTGCGGCGGGAGGTACGAATGGCAAGCCAACTGAGCTGCCACTGCCACCGCGCAAAGCCCGGCCGTGATGCGGCGGCGCCAACTGCGGCTCCGCCGTTCACGTCGGCCAACCATATGCATCCCGCCTAGAAGCCGTACGTGGAAACGCCCGTCTGCTGACGGGTGCCGTTCTTGAACGTCGCTCCACGAGCCTGCATCTCCTGGTACGGAACCGGCCATTCGATGACCGTGTTCGCGGGCAAATCGTTCCAGCCGCGAGAATCCGTGAACCACACCATGTAACCGGTGAAGGCAGTTTCCATACGCTTCTCGTACTTCATCGCCTCGAGCAGCGTGCCGCAGGTGCCGCTCGGGAGCTTTGGCACGCAGCTGGCGCCACCCGGGACGACGCCGGCGCCTACACCGACAACCGAGGGGAGACCGTTGCGCAAGCGCGAGATGTCGATGAGGGGTTCCGCTGCGGCATAGTTGGCCGCGCGGATGTATCCCTCGGCAGCAAGCATGTCAATTTCTGTCTTGGAGAGTTCCGTGTACGGGCCCGCGACAGTGTTGTTACCCTGCGCGAGGCCGAAACGACGGTGATCGTACCAAGACTCACCATCGCCGGCAGCCACAACGTCGTCACCGGTGGGACGATTGCGGATATACCGAGGAAGAATCAGGTTGTTCGGTGTGGTCGCCTGCTGCGCGGCGCGGGTAGCGCCGGTCGGCCAGCGACCATCGGGCGTCTGCACCAAGAAAGCGCGGCGGCTTGCCGCCGGGAGGGCAACCCAGGCCTGGTACGCGCCCGAGACATCGGCCATTCCCACGTACTTCATAGGAACAGAGTGCCAACCGCCGGTCACGTAAATCTGACCCGCGTCAAAGCCCGCGCTCCAACCGGTCGTACCGTTGATCTGGATAACGTGGTCCGCAGTGATGGCGGCGGTCGCGTCAGTAATCACAGCCGTCCAGTCCACTGCAGCGCGCTCAGCCGGGGTCCGCGCGATGGCGACACGGGCACGGGCACGATAGCTACGAACCAGGCGCTGGAAGTTCGCCTGCGTCACCGCCGCCGTCTGGCTCAGCCACGGCGCGGGGAGGTCGCTCATTCCGCGGCCGGCAATCGTGAAGGCCGAATCGAAGTACTCGATGGCCATCAGGTTTGCAGCCTGCGCCGAAATCAGCGCCGGGATCTCCGACGTTGGCGTCGTCTCGGTTAGCACGGCCAATGAATCGTACGCCATGGCGGTCTGCGCGATCGAACGGGCGCCGATGAAGTACGCGAACGCGCGCATGCGGTTCTCATCAGACGCAGACAGCAATGAGATGCCGCCCTGGCGCGTCTTGATGGCCGCGTACGCGTTGAGCGCCGTGAAGGCGAGACGCTCGACGCGCTGGAACTGATTGAAGTTCGCCAAGTTGCCGACCTGATTGTCGTTACCGAGCTCATTGGAGATGAGCGAGCGGTTGGCGACACGGGCGGCCATGCCGAAATTCGCGACCGAGGCAAAAGTCTCCTCGGCTAGGATCTTGGACTGCGTGTTGACCGACTCACTGGCGCGCTGAGTGTTGTTCAGCTGCGCACCAAGTCCGGCCACAACGGCTTCGACGCTCGCCTCACTGAAGAGGACGCGCTCGATGTCCGGGACGTTATTGTTGTTGACCGCTAGGTTGTCACCGCAGGCCGCAAGGCCGACGAGCGCCAGCGCACCAACGATTCGTGCGTGCATTCGCATTATCTGTCCTCGAAGTAGGTGGTCCCGACCGGGGAGTACTCTCTCCCCGGTTGGGCGCCACATCAGAAGCTGGTGCTGAGCTGGAACGAGAAGTTGCGGAGGTTCGGGAACGTGAAGGCGTCAATCGCATTCAGCACGCCCGAGCCCAGATTGCCGCCGCCTAGGCCGACTTCTGGATCAAATCCCTTGTAGTCAGAGAACGTCAACAGGTTGCGGCCGATAACCGACACCGACCAGTCGCCCACGCCGGCCACACGGCCAATGCGGTAGGCCACCTGCACTTCGCGGAGCTTCACGAACGAAGCGTCCTCGACGGTGTTGTTGTTCGGCGCGAGCACGTCATACAGACCGCCGATGCCGCCCGTCGAAAGCGCGCGGAAGTAATAGCCAATCGGACGCGCCGAGGCGACCGTCTTGCCCGCCTGGTCGGCGTCCGAGTGCATGAAGTCACCGAGCGA
>JAYUWY010000289.1:0-1649 GCA_043753285.1 Gemmatimonas sp.
TGAAGTTCGGCACACCATTCTGCGCCGCGGCAAGCCCAAGCCAAATCACGGCCACGAGCATGAGCAGCGAGCCAATCATCGTGTAGAGGAAGAACTTCATGCTCGCATACAAGCGACGCTGGCCGCCCCAGACTCCGATGATCAAATACATCGGGATGAGCATGACTTCCCACATCACGTAGAACAGCACGAGGTCGAGCGCCATAAAGACGCCGAGCATTCCCGTGGTGAGGACGAGCAAGAGGCCGTAGTACCAGCCGGTCTTCTCGCGAATGCTCGTCCAGCCACCCAACACCGTGAGCGGCATGATGAGCGTGGTGAGCAACACGAGCATCAACGCAATGCCGTCGATGCCAACGTGGAAGGTGATGCCCCACATCGGAATCCATGCAGCCTGTGCTTCCGCGTGCCAACCCGCCACGCTTGTATCAACAGACCACCAGAGTCCGAGTGAGAGAACCGCTTCGGCGATGAACACCCAGAGAGCAAGCTTTCGGTCGGCGGACATCAGGGCCTGCGCGTCGCCGCTGCGACCAGCGCGCGCGAAGAGCACCGCTGCTCCCAGAAGAGGAAGAGCGAGCAGAGCCGGGAGAATCCAGCCGTTATAGCCGATGGAGTCGAGGAACGCGGTCACGGTCGGATCAGAGGAAGGTGAAGGCGCCGAGCACCATCACCGCGCCAAGCACGATGACCCAGGCGTAGGTACCAACTCGCCCAGTCTGCAACTGCGAGCCCATCCACCCCATAGCCTTGGTGAGAAGGGCGCTACCATTGACGAGCAAACCGTCGATGATGCCCACGTCGATGCCCTTCCACAGCACCATGCGTGAGAATCCAAGCGTCGGCTGAACGACAGCCTTGTCGTAGGCCTCGTCCACATACCACTTGTTGAGCAATGTCTTCGCGATGCCCTGCTCTGCCGGCGCCTGCTTTGCCGGCACGAGCGCCGCGGGCTTCAACTTCCAAAACGCGAAGGCCATGCCAGCCACCGCAATCGTCACGGCCGTGCCGATGAGCATGTACTCGGTGGCATGCGAGAGATGCGCTGCCTCTCCATGCGTCACCATCAACGTGCCCTTGCCCACCACGGGCTCGAGCCAGTGATGCAGGACTTCAGGCGCGCCGAGTGAACCCAGCAACTGCGGGAGATTGAACCAGCCGCCCACGAGTGACAGGACGCCCAGCACCACGAGCGGGCCGGTCATGATCCACGGAGCTTCCTTCAAATGCGGACGCTCGGCTTCACCAGTCCGGTTGGGACCGTGGAAGGTGTAGAGCATCATGCGTGTCATATAGATGGCGGTCATGAGCGCCGCGGCGAGGCCGAGCGCGTAGACCACATACAGCACCACGCTTCCCGGCACGCCCAAGAGCGACGCCTCAGACAACGTCGAGCCGTGCGTGCGCGCAAACACGCTCGCGAGAATCTCGTCCTTCGAGAAGAAGCCCGAGAACAACGGAATGCCCGCGATGGCCAGCGTGGCGATCCACATCAGGTAGAACGTCACCGGCATGTGCGCCTTCAAGCCGCCCATGTTGCGCATGTCCTGTGCGTCTTCGTGATTATGCGTCGCGTGATACGCCTTGTGCATCGCGAAGATCACGGAGCCTGAGCCCAAGAACAACAGCGCCTTAAAGAACGCGTGCGT
>JAYUWY010000290.1:0-3378 GCA_043753285.1 Gemmatimonas sp.
GTTCCGCACGCCAGGTGGACAGGCGACGTGCCTCGTCACCGGTGAGCCCGCCAAGTATGAGGTCGTGTGGGCCAAGGCGTACTGATGGCCGAGGGCTTCGTGCGCCGTGAAGGCGCACTCCACGCTGAGGGCGTTGCGCTGGAGCGCATCGCCGCGGCGGTGGGCACTCCGTGCTACGTGTACTCAGCGGCCGTGATGCGCGAGCGCGCAGCACGGCTCACGAAGGCACTCGCTGGCGTGAAGCACAAGGTGCACTATGCACTGAAGGCCAACGGTAGTGCGGCGGTGCTGCGCACGC
This sequence comes from Gemmatimonas sp., assembly GCA_043753285.1. Lineage (GTDB taxonomy): Bacteria > Gemmatimonadota > Gemmatimonadetes > Gemmatimonadales > Gemmatimonadaceae > Pseudogemmatithrix. The sequence goes on from JAYUWY010000290.1 coordinate 299, forward strand.
TGCGCGAATGTGGTATGGGCGCGGACGTAGTGAGCGGTGGCGAGTTGTATCGCGCGCTGCGGGCTGGCTTCCGTCCGGAAGACATTGTCTTTGACGGAGTGGGGAAGACTGAGCGCGATATGTCCGAGGCGCTCGCTGCTGGCGTGAAGCTGATCAACGTGGAAAGCGAAGCCGAGTTGCGGCAGTTGTCTGCGCTTGCGATGAAGATGGGCGTGAACGCGACGGTTGGTCTGCGCGTGAATCCCGAAGTGGAAGTAGAGAACGCGCACGAGTACATCGCGACGGGCGACAAGGAGCACAAGTTCGGTGTTCCTCTCGACGATGCAGCGCGCGTGGCTCGTGTGGCGATGCAGTTGCCTGGGCTCGCGTTCAGCGCGTTTCATATGCACGTGGGCTCTCAACTGTTTTCGTATGGTGCGTACGAGCATGGCGCGCGCAAACTGATTCAGTTGTCGCACACGCTGCGTGCAGAAGGCGCGCCGATTCGTTTCCTCGACTTGGGCGGTGGCTTGCCGGTGCCGTATCGCCCCGAAGAGCCGGAGCCTGATCTTGCCGCGTACGCGGCGCTGATGCGTCGCGCGGCCGAGTCGCTAGGCGATGTTGAACTCGTCATGGAGCATGGGCGCTACCTCGTGGCGGCGAGCGCCGTGTTGCTGACGCGTGTGTTGTATCGCAAGCACAATGGCGGTGTGGAGTTTGTGATTGCCGATGCGGGCATGACGGAGTTGATTCGCGTCTCCCATTACGACGCCTATCATCACATTGAGCCGGTGCAATCGTACTCCGGCGAGATTGTGGCGGACGTCGTGGGCCCTGTGTGTGAGAGTGGCGACTTCCTTGGCGTAGACCGCACCATGCCCGATGTGCCACCGGGCGCACTGCTCGCGGTGCACACCGTGGGCGCGTATGGTGCGGCAATGGCAAGTCGCTACAACGGACGTCCGTTGGCAGCTGAGGTGTTGGTGGATGGTTCGCGATGGGCCGTGGTGACGGAGCGCGAGGAGTACGCGGACCTCGTGCGGATGGAAGTGCAGTCCCCTCTTTGGCAGGAGTCCTGATGCGGATCGGCTTGATGTCGGACACGCACGACCGAGTCCCAGCGATTGATGCGTTGCTGCGCGAGATGATGGCGCGCGAAGTGACGTTTGTGTTGCATGCGGGTGATTTCTGCTCGCCGTTCTCGTTGAAGCCGTTTCAGGATCATGGCATCGCGATGGCGGGTGTGTTTGGCCGCAACGACGGCGACCACGAAGGACTGCGCGCGGCTGCGGCGCAGGCGATGGGGCAGGAGTTGTTTGAGTCGCCGCACGGCATGGCGATGGTGGAGAACAAGATTCTCGTGGTGCACGACATCGGTGAAGTCGTAGAGCGCTCCGTGCTCGCGCATGCGCTCGTGGTGCACGGCCACACGCACATGCAGGAAATGAAGACGCGCGGCAACACCTTAATCGTAAATCCTGGCGAAGCTTGCGGCTGGCTCTACGGAGCGCCGTCGGCTGCCATCATTGACCTTGATACCAAGAACGTTGAGTTCATCAAACTCGACGGCCCGGAGTGGAAGACCTGATGCACCACGGTTCGCGCATCCTGATTCTCGACTGCGGCTCGCAGTTTACTCAGCTCATCGCCCGTCGTGTCCGTGAGGCACGCGTGTTCTCGGAGATTCATCCGCCGACGCGCTCTCTGGAGTGGATTCGCGAATGGAAGCCCACCGCCATCATTCTCTCAGGCGGCCCCAGCTCAGTGACGGACGAGGGCGCGCCGTCGTTTGATCCGGCTATTCTCGACGTCGCTCCGGTGCTGGGCGTGTGCTACGGCATGCAGTGGATTGCGCACATCGCTGGCAGTGAAGTGAAGGGTGGCGGCCACCGCGAGTACGGGCGCGCGGAGATTGAAGTGAAGGAGAACAACGGCCTGTTCGCTGGCTTCGACGCGAAGGAGCGTTCGATTGTCTGGATGAGCCACGGCGATCACGTGGACGTGGTGCCAAAGGGCTACGTGCTCACGGCGACGAGCGACTCGAATCCCGTCGTCGCGTTCCGCCACGAAACGAAGCCCATTCACGCCGTGCAGTTCCACGCGGAAGTCGCACACTCGGTACGCGGCGCTGACATCATCCAGAACTTCCTCTTTAAGATTGCTGGCGCGAAGCCCGATTGGACGCCTGGCCATTTTGTGGAGTCGGAAATTGCGCGCATCAAGGAACTGGTGGGCGATGCGCAGGTGATTTGCGGACTCTCCGGCGGCGTGGACTCTTCGGTGGCAGCGGCCCTCGTGCACCGCGCGATTGGCGATCAGCTCACCTGCATCTTCGTTGATACCGGCTTGCTGCGACTCCACGAGCGCGAGCAGGTGGAGCGCACGATGGGCCAGCACTTAGGTATCAAGCTGATCACGGTGCGCGCGGAGGACCGCTTCTTGAACGCTCTGAGCGGCCTCGACGACCCAGAGAAGAAGCGAAAGGCGATTGGCCACACGTTCATTGATGTCTTCGAGGACGCATCTGCTGCTGCGGGGCAGGACGCGAAGTTCTTGGTGCAAGGCACGCTGTATCCCGACGTGATTGAGTCGGTGAGCGCCAAGGGTGGGCCGAGCGCGGTGATCAAGACGCACCACAACGTGGGCGGCTTGAAGCCGGACATGAAGTTCAAGCTCATCGAGCCGCTGCGCGAGTTGTTCAAGGACGAAGTGCGCAACGTGGGCCGCGAGCTTGGTCTGCCTGAGGAGATGGTGGGGCGTCATCCGTTCCCGGGCCCAGGGCTCGCGATTCGCGTGCTCGGGGCGGTGGATCTGGTGAACGTGGACACGCTGCGTCGCGCGGATGCGATCTACCTCGAAGAGATTCGTGCGGCCGGACTGTACAACGAGATCTGGCAGGCGTTCGCGGTGTTCCTCCCGGTGCGCTCTGTGGGCGTGATGGGTGACGGTCGCACGTACGAGCACGTGATCGCGTTGCGCGCGGTGACTTCGACCGACGGGATGACGGCGGACATTTATCCTTTCGACGCCGCGTTTTTGTCGCGCGTGGCGACGCGGATCATCAATGAGGTCAAGGGGATCAATAGGGTGGTGTACGATTA
>JAYUWY010000291.1:0-6733 GCA_043753285.1 Gemmatimonas sp.
CGCCACTGATCCGCCCACTCGGCGGCCCGTCGCGAAAATTCTTCCGAGAGCACTCCGTTCACTGCTGCGAACCCGCTGTCGGTGAAGCTCACCACCACGAGGGCCAGCACCAGCGCTGAGAGCACCGCCAATAGGGCACGGGGAAGAAACCGAAGCTCTCCACCCATGACCAACGTTCCGGCGAAGCTCGCCGCCAAGAGAATGCTCCATCCGCGCACCAACAGCGCGAAGGGCGATGCCTCTCCTGGCATCCACAACACGAACACCGCAAACACCGTCCAGGCGATGGCGAGGGACACGCGGCCCCCAGAACGCCATCCAGCCACAGCACACAGCGCGAGTGCAGGGGCCAGCAGAAGAAGGAGTTGATCGACCGGAAGCATCAGTGCAAACGGCGGCACCGAGGGGAAGATCATCAGGACAAGCAGGGCGATGATGGGACCACGCCATCCTTGCTCACGCGGCAGGGCCGCGTCCAACTCCTGCGTCATCGTGTGGTGCGGATTACTGCGCCGACTGGCTGCGCGAATACGGAAGGAGCGCCAAGTAGCGCGCCTTCTTGATCGCCGACGCCAGCTGACGCTGGTGACGGGCGTCCACGCCGCTCAAACGGCTCGGGAGAATCTTCCCCGTGTCCGTAACGAAGCGGGAGAGGAAACGCTCGTCCTTGTAATCGATGAAACGGATACCGGCTTCCGTGACCGGGCAGACCTTACGATTGCGGCGCATGTGCTATTCCTCGTCGTCGTCGTCGTCGCCATCACGCGCACGGCGCGCGGCGAGCTGTTCTTCGGTCATCGGCGGGGCACCGAGCTCGTGCTCGTGCACCGAGATGAGATAACGGATGACGCCTTCGTCGAGACGGAGCGAACGCTCGTACTCGGGAAGAACCTTTCCGTCGGCGGTGAAGCGGGCGACTACATAGTAGCCCGCTTCTTTGTTCTTGATCTTGTAGGCGAGCTGGCGACGGCCCCAGTGGTCCAGGGTCGCGGGCTCTGCGAGACCGAGCAGCCCGTGATGCTTCGCGAGCTTGTCGGCAATGGCGGTGTCTTCGAGTGCAGAATCGAAGATGTACACCGCCTCGTATTCACGAGACAATGCGGCAATCCTCCCTTTGGTCGTTTACGCCACTCGTGGGTTGCCTGCACGGGTGGAGAGGCGGGGCGAAGCCCCGCGATGTGAGTTACAGCGTGGACAGCCCATAAACTTAGGTGCGGCTGGGGGTTAGGGCAAGGTCCTGTAGTGGACTTGAGACGTGGGACTTGAGACGTGAGAAACTGCTCTCAAGTCTCACCTCTCAAGTCTCACCTCTCAAGTCTCACCTCTCAAGTCGCACCTCTCAAGTCTCACCTCTCAAGTCTCACCTCTCAAGTCTCACCTCTCAAGTCTCAGGTCTCTGGCGAGCGCCTCCGCCCCCAAAAAGCCAAAACTCGCCGACGGCCCAGTCGACAGCACTTCCCGCACTGCCAGTAGCGCCGCCTCTCGGCGGCCGTGGGCCATGTGCCACTGGGCTATGCCGTTGCCGATCGTCTGCCGCTCCAAGGGCGACGTCATCGACGCCCGAAGCGTGGCTTCAGACATCAGCCCCTTCATCCAGAGAAGGCCGCGGTGGTAGCTGCCGTTCTCGATGATCTCCCAATCCGCACTCACGGGCGCCAGCGCGGCCTGCACTCGCTCCGAGGCGCCCATCCGCGCCAGCGAGAGCACCCACCAGTACGTCGCCGCAACGCGGTGGTCGAGATTCGCCGCGACCTTCGCGTCCTCTTCCCAATAGGTGGCAGCGGCGGGATAGTTGCCCTTCAGGAAATGCGCGAGCGCCAGATGATAACGGATGTTCGACTTGAGCGTGCTCGTCGGAATGCCGCTGGGATTTGGCTGACCATCCGGTTCCACTTCATCCGCACGCCCCGTCGTCAGGTCGTACGCACGCTGCAGGTCCGCGATCGCTTCGTCGACGCGCCGCAGCGACACCAAGCGATGTCCGCGATGCCGCAGTAACCACGGCTCGTCGGGACGCGTCGCCATGGCGGACGTGTACAGCTCGACCGCGCGCTCGTAGTCCGTGTAGCCCACGAACCGCGCGTGCCAGATGATGGCGTTGAGATCTTCGGGCGCGCGTGCGAGCGCGACGACGGCGGAGTCGAGGGAGCCAGGGGAAGGGGAGCGCTGGGCTCCTGCGAGTTGCGGAGCAACGAGCAACAATCCAATGGACGTGAGACTTGAGACGCGTGCCCTAGACGTGAGACGTGAGACGTGAGACTTGAGCAACTGCACAATCGCCTTGCTGGCGCCGCGAACTCGACCGTTGTTCATCTCAAGTCTCCACTCTCAAGTCTCAAGTCTCAAACATTGAATCTAAAGAGCAAGACATCGCCGTCCTGCACCACATACTCTTTGCCCTCAGCCCTCGCCACGCCCTTCTCGCGCGCACCCTTCCAACCCGAGTGCGCAACGAAATCATTGTACGCCACGGTCTCGGCGCGGATGAAGCCCTTCTCGAAGTCCGTGTGAATCACACCCGCCGCCTTGGGCGCGGTGTCGCCCTGCTTAATCGTCCACGCGCGCACTTCCTTCTCGCCCGCGGTGAAGTACGTCTGCAAGCCGAGCAGTGAGTAGCCGCCTCGAATCAAACGATCGAGACCGGCGCTCTCAATGCCGAGCGATGCGAGAAACTCTTTCTTGTCTTCCGGCGGCAACTCGGCGAGTTCCATTTCAATCTTCGCAGAGAACGTGACGACTTCGGCGGGTTCGTGATCTGCGGCAATCGCCGCACGCAGTGCCTTTACGTGCTTGCCCTCAGCGCCCGTGAGTTCACCGTCGGTGACATTCGCGGCGTAGAGAATCGGCTTCAGCGTGAGCAACTGCAGACCCTTCATCTGGTCGCGATCTTCCTGCGTGAGCTCCACATGCCACAGCGCGCGTCCTTCGGAGAGCGGCGCGTGCGCCTTCTCGAGTGACGCAACTTCAGTGGCGGCAGCCTTGTCGCCCGTCTTCGCCGCGCGCTTCGCTTTGTCGAGGCGCTTCTCCACCACCGACAAGTCGGCGAGTGCGAGTTCAAACTCAATCGTCGCGCGATCGCGCACCGGATCCACCGAGCCGTCGACGTGAATCACGTCTTCGTCGTCGAAGCAACGCACAACGTGCACGATTGCATCCGTCTCGCGGATGTTGGAGAGGAACGCGTTGCCGCGACCTTCACCCGTGCTCGCGCCCTTCACGAGGCCCGCGATGTCCACGAACTGCACCGCGGCTGGCAACGTGCGCTCCGGGCTCACGATCTCGGCGAGCTTGTCGAGGCGCGGGTCGGGAACGTTTACGACGCCGATGTTGGGGTCGATGGTGCAGAAGGGATAATTGGCGGCCTCGGCCTTTGCGGCGGTTAAGGCGTTGAAGAGACTGGATTTACCGACGTTGGGAAGACCAACAATTCCGAGACTTAGCATTTGGACTTGAGACTTGAGACGTGAGACTTGAGAGGCGCCACGAAAGGTAATCGTTCGCGGGGAAATGACGGCGCAGTGACGCTGCCGACTCACACTATTGGCGCATGCATCCCTTCCGTCGACTTTCCGTGTGGGAGAAGGCCCATTCCCTGGCGCTCCTCGTGTATCCGCTTACCGAGGGCCAGATGGTGCGGCGATACCCAGGACTCGCCAATCAGCTCCGGCGCGCCATCTCGTCAATTCCGGCCAACATCGTCGAGGGGTCGGGGCTCGGGAGCCAGGCGCAATTCAACCGGCATATCACCATTGCGCTCGCATCAGCGCGCGAAGCCGAGTACCACCTCCTTCTCGCAAAGGATCTCGGCGCCATAGACCTAAAGACATTCGCTGGGCTCGAAGCCCGACTCAGCGAGATTCAAGCAATGCTCAGCGGCCTCGGGAAAAGAGTCCGCGAGCGCATCAATGAGGTTGCCACACCCAAACGAAGGAACGCAGCACGCAGTTGAGCGAATCGAATCCGAGCGAAGCGAAGCGAAACAAGAGAGGGGGCAGCCTAGTAGGCCGCCCCCTCTCAAGTCTCACGTCTCAAGTCTCAAGTCTTACGAGATGAACCAAGGAGCCAACACCAGCGAAACCACCGACATCAACTTGATGAGAATGTTCATAGCTGGTCCTGACGTGTCCTTAAACGGATCGCCCACCGTGTCACCAACAACGGCTGCCTTATGCACATCGGAACCCTTTCCGCCGTGCAGGCCGCCTTCGATGGCCTTCTTCGCATTGTCCCACGCGCCACCGGCGTTGGCCATGAACAGCGCCATCATCACACCGGTCACGGTTGCGCCAGCGAGCAAGCCGCCGAGTGCTTCGACGCCGAGGAACTTGCCGACGACCACGGGGAGGAGAATCGACGCGACGCCCGGAATAATCATTTCCTTCAGTGCTGCGGTCGTCGAGATGTCCACGCAGCGCGCAGAGTCCGGCTTCACGCCAGGCTTGCCCTCGAGGAGGCCAGGAATCTCGCGGAACTGACGGCGCACTTCTTCCACCATGCCCTGCGCCGCGCGACCCACGGCGGTCATCGTCTGTGCACCGACGAAGAACGGCATCATGCCGCCGATGAACATGCCGATCACGACCTTGGGGTCGATCAGGTTGAGCACAGTCAGATTCACAGCCGCCGCGTACGCCGAGAACAGCGCGAGCGCGGTGAGTGCGGCAGAACCAATCGCGAAGCCCTTACCGATGGCAGCAGTGGTGTTGCCGAGTGCGTCGAGTCCGTCGGTGATCTTGCGAACTTCGGGACCGAGGTGGCTCATCTCCGCAATGCCACCGGCGTTGTCGGCGATGGGGCCGTACGCGTCCACGGACATCGTGACGCCGACCGTCGCGAGCATTCCAACCGCAGCGATTGCGACGCCGTAGAGTCCCGCGGCTTCCACCGACACCCACATCGCCACGCAGATGAGGAGCACGGGAAGAATCACGGACTCCATACCGACGGCGAGACCAGCGATGATGTTCGTTGCCGGGCCAGTCTTCGACGACTCGGCGATGCGCATCACAGGACCAGCGGCCGTGTAGTACTCGGTCACGAGACCGACGAGCACACCAGACACGGTGCCCGCGACCACGGCGTAGAACGGACCCATCGGGTTCATCCCGACCATTGTCGTCGGGTCAACCATGCCAAGCGGCATCATGCCGGTGAGCACGTACGCGAAGACGAGGAAGAGTCCAGCGGCGATGAACGTCACCATACGCAGCGCGTTGGCGGGATTGCCCTTCGCGAGCACGCGCATCACCAGAATGCCGATGAGCGATGCGACGAGACCAGCGGTCGTGTAGGCAACCGGCAGCAACACTGCCTGAAGGCGCGAGGTGTCAGGAATCAACGTCGACGTCGCAGCAAGTGCGATGGTCGCGATGATGGCACCGACGTACGACTCGAAAATGTCGGCGCCGAGTCCGGCGACGTCACCCACATTGTCACCGACGTTGTCGGCAATCGTGGCGGGGTTACGCGGATCGTCTTCAGGAATGCCGGCTTCGACCTTACCCACGAGGTCGGCGCCAACGTCAGCGGCCTTGGTGTAGATGCCACCGCCAACGCGCGCGAAGAGCGCGATCGATGAAGCACCCATGGCGAAGCCGGAGATGATTTCGCCGAACTCCTTAAAGCCAGCGTCACCGAACAGGAGTTGCTTCTTCCAGATGAAGATCGCGGTGATGCCAAGCAAGCCAAGCGCGGCCACAGCGAGGCCCATCACGGCGCCACCATTAAATGCGATACGTAGCGCTGCGGCCTGACCGCTGGCGCGCGCTGCTTCGGACGTGCGGACATTCGCCTTCGTGGCGGAGCTCATACCAGCCCAGCCCGCAGCGACGGAGGCAACGCCACCAATCACGTACGAGATGCCGGTACTCCAGCCCACCGTGACGCCCAACAGAACGGCGACGATGATGAGGAACGGAAGCAGCACCGTGTACTCGCGCTTCAGGAACGCCATCGAGCCGAGCTGAATCTGCTCGGCGAGATCGCGCATCACCTGCGAGCCCGGGGACTGGCGGACGACACTCTGGTAGACCAAGACGCAGGCGATTAGCCCGAGGATTCCGATGACCAGTGCGTACGTCGTCAGATTCTCAATCATAAAGAAGAAAGGAGTAAAGGTGGGTGACGCCTAACGGTTAAACGCGTTCATCGCGCGTTCGATGCCATCGGTGGTCCAGAGGCGCAGAGCCTCTGCGAAAGTCGGTAACAACTCACGAACTTGTTCGGCTTCTGTCTTCCCAAACTTGTCCAACACATAGTCGGCAAGATCGCCGATGCGCCGCTGAGGATCGGTGGGGCCGACGCCGATACGCAACCGCGCGTACTCGTGGCTCTTGAGATGCTGCTCAACGCTCTTAAGTCCGTTGTGTCCGCCGGCGGAGCCGCGGGCACGCAAGCGATAGGTCCCGTTCTCTAACTGCACTTCGTCTGAGACGACGAGCAAGTCGTTTGCTGCAGCCCAGAAGGGGCGCCGCAGCCACGGCTTGAGGACTTGCCCAGAGAGATTCATAAAAGTCTGCGGCTTCACGAGCCGCACTTTGATGCTTCCCACTGAGCCCGAGGCGGTCATCGCCTCGCCGTCCTTTCGCCAGGCATCCAGCCGCCACACGTCGGCGAGGTGGTCGAGTACCCACCAGCCGACGTTGTGACGTGTATCGGCGTACTCCTGCCCGGGATTCCCGAGCCCGAGGATGACTTTCATCGCGGGGCAGAGATAGCGGGCAGGTCCAAAGTG